>DAISKX010000485.1:0-3702 GCA_036820725.1 Nitrospiraceae bacterium | reverse complement strand
CCTTGCCCAGCTTGACATTGCGACGAGCCTTCACGTTCTCGTCGATCACTACGTTCATATAGTAGAGCGCATCGAAGAATCGGTCAAAGACTGGGCCGCCTTCAACCATGCGTCCGCCAAGCAGGTGGCCTTCATCGGCTTGGAGGATCGGCATGAAGCTGACTTTGAACTTATCGAAGAAATTGACCGGCATTAGCCTTGTAATCCTCGCCGAGCTTCTCCATGACAAGCTGGTTGTCTAGGAAAATGTCAAGTCTGCCAAGGTCTTTCTAATCGGCCCACTATCCGATAGACTCTCTCCCAATTTCCTAACCTGAAGGGATTAATATGGACAACCTATACAAGGCTGAGATCATCAATCTTCTTGAGAACCCCTCATGGAGTGGCTTCTTCAAAGTACCATCATCTGGATGCAGAGTTATTCGACCGTAGCCGCGCCTTACTCATCCGGGACATTCACGAAGCATGACACCACGTCGGAAGTGGGTCGAGGAGATGTCGAATCAGCCCGATGACCGGCTTGTAGAAATCAGCGGGCGCCACAAAGTGGCCTCAATTTGAACACCAGAAGTAATTTGCTCTCGTGAGGCGACAAATGGGCCGGGATGAGTGGCTTAATTAGGCGGAAGTTGGAGGGCTACCGGGAGTTGGACAATGACAGACAAGGGAAGTCTGCGCTGTCGAATCAGCCGCCTCATCGCATTCAGGACGGGAGCCCAGCCGATGAATCGTATGCCACCGGTGATGAGTGCCACACTCTCGATGAATGGTGACGAGATCGTTATGGCGGCCAATCATACCCCTGCTGCTCGTGAGATCGGGCACATTGCAGATGCCACAGCGGTAGACATTCAGATCAGTGGGAGGAGGGTCGGAGATCTCGACGAAGCCCGTGCAACTGGTGTCATGAGTTTCCATGGATATGGCCTTTTCCATTTCCTATGAGGCTGTGCTTTTGCAAGGATGAGACTCTTCATCCGCGAGGAGCCCGGCGACCTCCTGTAGGAGGGTCTGGATTTCGAATGGTTTGTGTATCGCGCGAGCCGCGCCGAGGAGTCGGGCCTCTTTGAGGTAATCCATCGTGCCAGATCCGCCAGAGATCGCCAAAATTTTCACGGTCGGGTGGTGGCCTCGTAGACGACGGATCACATCCAAACCATCACAGTCAGGCATGAAGATGTCCGTGATGACGAGATCACAAGGAGCCTTGCGAAATTTGCGCATCCCCTCGCGGCCCGTGTCCGATTCCTGGACAAAATATCCTGCCCCTTCCAAACACGTGCGTAGCAGTTCACGGACGGCTGTGTCATCTTCAATAAGCAATATGGAAGGCATAGTTCTAAAGATAAGGGAGACTCGGCAGGGCCTATACTACTCGCTAATGATCTCTGCCCCACAGGTTGTACAAAGGAGCCGACCGGTGAGAATCCTGTCATCGGACTGCTCAGGGACAACCGAGAAATGTTTGCACGGGGCATCGCCCCGTCGCTGCCAAAAGGCCCGGAGGGCTTCGGCTTCGCCTGGGTTCATCGCATCATTGTGGCAGAGTGCTGTAGAGATACAAACGAAACAGGAAAAGCGAACTTAGTTCTAATCCCATCCAGAACCACGACCTTTCTCTCATCGTCCCGCCTGACCTGTTTCACGTTCGCCGCGATGAACTGAGGGAGCTGAGCTAGGTTTCTACTGCGTCTTCCAACGGAGCAATTCGGCCTTGCTCGCTCTTTACGTTCTCAATGCGGGAAGGGTCGAAGTCCATATGACTCGGTCAGGTCGCTGGGGGATCGCAATTCCGTTCTGAATTTCGGCAAGAAACTATTGTATAGCCACGCGAGAATGAAGCCGAGTTGGAGACCGGAGAGCAAGAGGATTATGCCGACAGTCCAATAGGGGATCAATTTTCTCTCTTTGAGTATTGGAGGCATCTTAGTTAGCACTCTGACTTTCCACCGTCGCTTCATATAGTCACGGTCATAAATTCCCATCAGAGCGTCTCCTGTCTATAGTAATCGAAACGCCCCATGTTCAATAATCGTGTGGGCCAATTCCCTCACGCTTGGCACATTTCGGGCAGTAGTACATCGTGGCAGTCCAGATCGTCCACAATGCGTCTTCAGGAGCGCCCTGGACCTCTTGCCCACAATCGCAGCAGATTACATGACCATGCTTCTTCAACAATGCGGAAGGCTTGACGTGTTGAACAGGCATGTTAGATCAACCAGAAAGCAGCCCCAAGGATCAACGACAGCGCAACTATGACAAGTCCCGCCCAAAGTCTCGACCTCATCTGATCGTCGCGCCGGACTAGTTCCACGTTCGCCGCGATGTGCTGTGAGGAGCTTGGCTTGCATGCAGACCTCCAACGCAGCAATTCGGATTTGGTTTCTTGTCTAATGTTTTCAATTCGAGAAGGCTCAATGTCCATGTTCAATCGTGTGCTTCAACCTCCACGCTTTCACTCAACGTCTAATGAGACCCTACGATACACCGTCTCCTGCGATGGCTAAACGAATTACGAATTATGTGCCTGAGCTATAAGGAGCCTGGCTTGGGCCGGACGCTCGTCGTTTGATCCTTCGCAGGCAGGGCCTATGGAAATGCCGAGTTGATCCGTGTCCCGCCTTCAGATTACCGTTTATTATGGCTTATGAAGAAGTCCCCATGAGGCAGGAACTGCGCGATTTTATTCTAGCGGCTGACACCCTCTTCTCTAATGACTCCTCACTGACGGAAGAAGAGCGAAAAGTTCTCGCGACATATGCTCAGACCTTGGTAGAGAGATACCTGACGTGGTTTGAACATCCTGCGGATCAAGACTCGTGACTGGTATCGGCTCCGAGAAGTGATTGACCATTGGCCGTGCGGGGTCATACGGATGCGCGGCCCATCACGCAGTGTCCAAAATTGCTCAGACTTCTATATCGGATAAGCGCACACTTCCCGCAAAGGCAGGTGGAAATGATAGGCTTTGATATCTTTCGTGAGAGTGTGGGACGACAGACTACCGAAAGGTTGCGTGGATGGATGGCAGAGCGGAGACCAGGCTCCCCGCAGCACATCGCAGCGGCTGTGGAACTATCGAGACGTGACGAACTGACCACCTTCAAAAGGTTCTGGATGGGGTTCGCCGTGGTTGCGCTGTCGCTGATTCTTGGCACTGTGGCGCTGATACGCCACTGGTGGTAGAGATTCTCTTTGCCTTGATCTCTTGGTTCCGATAGCTCATGAATTTGTCGAAGGCTGCGCACATCTCAGGGTGATCTGTGAGAAGTCTGCGGAGGCGGTCACACTGCTTGGTGATGGTATCGCGCCCGGCCTTCTTACGATCACGATAGCTTGCGTTTTTCTTTGGCGGATAGAGGCATGCTGTACGCCTCTCCTTAAGGGCGATGACGGTTAAAGGGGTGTTGGTAACGTGGAAAATCGTTACCGTGAGGTCTGGTAACGCTCTGGTAACGCTTGAACGGAAACCTGTGCGGCTTTGGGAACACAATAGAAAAATGGACTTCTTGATATTCAATAGAAAGTCCAGATTTATCGTGTTCCACTTAGGAGAGTGGGTTATAGGAGGGCCTCAGCATGGCTCAAGCCTTACGTTCTCTGCCGTACTAAGACCCTCCTCATCCCACCAGAATCACCCCACTACTGACTCATCTTGACTGGTATCGTGATGCCGACCGAGAGACCGTCTTGCATGTGTTG
>DAISKX010000484.1:0-3703 GCA_036820725.1 Nitrospiraceae bacterium | reverse complement strand
CGCGACCGCGGCACAAAATGAAGGCCGGTATGATCTCGCGATCCGGACCTTCAAGCGCTTGATCAATGCCTATCCGAAATCTCCTCATCTCGCGGAAGGACGGTGGCGTCTTGGACAATCATTCGAGCAGGTCGGGGACATTCCCGCTGCGGTGTCCGAATACCGGGCTCTCATGGCTATGGAGCCACTGTTGTTTCCGAATGAATCATTCCAGGCACTGGCCACGCAGCGGCTCGAAGCTTTACGGCTCGAGGGGACTCTCCCCGAGAATATCGTGTCCGGGCATACGGCACTCTCGGTCTCAGCGGTAGGCATTTTGTCGTTGTCCCGGATCGATGTATGGCTGCAGCAGGTGCGTGATTCCGGGGTGACGGCGCTGGTGCTCGATGTGGGTTGCGATGCCGTGTGCGCCGGAAGCGTCCGAGCCCCGTCGTCGGAGGATCAAGCGCCGCTCGGGCCCGGTGTCTTGTTTGCCACGGTGCATGCGCCGGTCGTCCAGCCGTTACTGAATAGCCTGGTTCCGGAGGCTCACCGCGTCGGGTTGTCGGTGTTCGCCGCCATCGATATGGTGCGAGCGCCCTGGCTTGAGAACAGGACCGACTGGCAGACGTCGGTGTTGAATCCCCGCGAGCACGCCGTCCGCCCCTGGGGTTATCTCGATGTGCTGAATCCGTCGGTCAACACGCATTTCGCTGCACTGCTGTCGGACTTGGCGCAGACGCAACTCGATGGGGTGCTGTTCAGGACGCGGACTCGAAACAGCTTCGCCTATGAGATGAGCGAGATCGCCCTCAGCGGGTTTCAGTCGCAATATCACGAGACGGCCGCCGATGTCACGCGGGCCCTTGAGAACTCGGCGGCTTCCGTGCAAAACGAACCGCCGCTGGGGCAACCGGGCGTAACGCCGATGCAAGACCCGCCTGCCAGCACCCTGTGGCATTGGGTCGGTTGGAGGGCTCGACAGGAACTCGACGCTCTGGCGCAGTTGAGGCGCACGCTGCAACAAACAAGACACGGCCTCCGGGTCATCCTCGAGATGCATTCGGAAGCGGCATCCGACCCATTGTCGACCCTGGTGAATTATGGCGAGGATGTCGCAGAAGCAAGTCGCCGAGGGTTTGACATTCTCTTGAACGGGACCGCGCGTGCCTCTGATCTTCAGCAGGTGGCCGATCTCGTCAAACAGGCCGAAATGAAAGCACTGCGGAGGCCGGTGAAGGGGCAGCCGAGCGGGCAGCAGTTATGGATTCTCAATCGCGGGGAGGGGTTCGGGGGACGGATGGAACCGGGACGGCTCACGCACTATGCCGATCGCGTTCGAATCCGGGAAGGAGTCAACGTCCTCCTCGTGCCGGATCGCGGAGAGACCGTTCCTTGACAAAGCCGCCGACATCCTTCTACGATCCGCTCACACGACTGATAGATAGGATATTATCTATCCACCAGGTCGCTCAAAAAACAATTCCAGCCGCAGAACATCAAGCCTCCGAGGCGTACTGTTTCTCAGGTACGTTGAGGAGAATTGACGGGCGAGAACGATGCTGGAAGCGTTTTTCAGCGACCGTCAAGAGGAACTTATGATACCCGCCAATCTTCGCTACCATAAGGAACACGAATGGGTCCGTCTCGAGGGAAAGCAGGCCACGATTGGAATCAGCCACTTTGCCCAAGATGCCCTTGGCGATATCGTCTTCATTGATCTGCCGAAGGTCGGGACTAAAATTTCAGCTGGCCAGCAAATCGGTGAAGTCGAATCGACGAAAACTACCTCTACCATCTATACGCCGGTCAGCGGGACGATCGCGAAGGTCAATACGGATTTGAAGGATCATCCGGAGGTCGTCAATTCCGACCCCTATGGGACTGGCTGGATGGCGGTGATCGACCTCGGTGATCCTGCAGAAGTGGAGAAGCTCATGACCGCCGCTCAATACGAGGCCTTCCTCGGAACTCAGAAGCATTGAAATTGGTCGATCCAGCGATCTGATGATCTGTTGATTGTGTGAACACACTGTCAGGTCACCAATTCGATACATCAATAGACCTTAAATCAATAAATTCTTATGAAGCACATCGCCATTCTGGGGGCCGGACCGGGAGGGTATGTCGCCGCCATCCGGGCTGCGCAATTGGGCGCCCGTGTGACCGTGGTGGAGAACCAAGCCTTAGGCGGGGTCTGCCTCAATTGGGGCTGTATTCCCAGCAAGGCGTTGCTCTCGGTCGTCGATCTGGGAGACAAGATCAAGAAAGCCGGCGATCTCGGCATCCAGGTGGCGGGGAACGTCGGCTACGATCCCGCCGTCATGGTGGCGCGCAAGAACAAAGTCGTCGGCACGTTGGTCAAGGGAATCGCGACATTATTCGGCACCTGGGGGATCGAGCATCTGGACGGCACGGGCGAATTGCTCGACGCGCGCACTATCCGGGTGCTGAAGAAAGACGGTGCTGACACGCAGGTCACGGCCGATGCCGTTGTGATCGCAACCGGATCATCCTGGCCGAATTTGCCTCTCTTCCCTATCGATGGACGGCAGATCATCACCAGCAAACAGGCGTTGGATCTTGCGCGGATTCCCCCGGGCCTCCTCATTGTCGGTGGCGGTGTCGAAGGCTGTGAATTCGCCTCCCTCTACAGTGGACTCGGAACGGCCGTCACGATCGTGGAACTGCTGCCTCAACTCCTGCCGTTAGAGGATGAAGAAATCGGACGTTTCATGGAGCGGGAGCTCAAGAAACGGGGAGTGGACATCCGGACCGGGACGACCGTGGAGAAGGTGGAGCGCCGGGAGAAAAGCGTGCACGCGATCCTCAAAGACGGCAGCACGATCACGGCGGATCAACTGCTCGTCTCGGTAGGGCGGGGATTCAATTCACGTGGAATCGGATTGGAGAAAGCCGGCGTGCTCGTGGGCTCGCGTGGAGAAATTCAGGTCAACGAACGCATGGAGACCAACGTTCACGGGGTGTATGCGATCGGCGATGTGGTCGGCAAAGCCATGCTGGCCCATGTCGCTTCCACTCAAGGAAAGGTCGCGGTCGAGAATATTCTGGGACATGACCGCTGCATGAACTATGACGTGGTTCCCGCAGGAATTTTTACCCTCCCGGAGATCGGTCGGGTCGGGTTGACGGAACAACAGGCGCGCGAGCAGGCAGTTTCGCGGGGCCGTCAAGCCGACACCGCGATCAAGGTCGGACGGTTTCGCTATGCGGGATTGGGAAAAGCACAGGGGACCGGCGACATCACCGGCCTGTTCAAAGTCATTGCCGACGCGGAGAGCGGCAAGCTGTTAGGCGTACATATCGTCGGCGCGCACGCCGCGGACTTGATCCATGAAGCGACGCTTGCTATGCAGCTTGGTGCGACCGTGGCGCAGGTGGCTGACATGATTCATGCCCATCCGACCTTGGCCGAGGGCATGATGGAAGCGATGGAGGACATAGACGGGCGAGCCATTCATCTGGCGAGAAAGCGAGGGTGAGATGATACGATCGCTGCTCATCAAGCTGGCCATGCTCGGAGCGACGTTGTCCACGATCGTGTGGATTGGGTCGTCCATGCCTTCCAAAAGCCCGGGCCCCGCGCAGGGTACGCGTCCCATAGAGCGTACAGCTCACCCTGCTTTAGCCCCCGCCGCGACGCCGAAACCGGTGCCTGAACCGGTGGTTGAGTCATCTCCGGCCCCGCTTCCCGTGACGGACG
>DAISKX010000483.1:0-3707 GCA_036820725.1 Nitrospiraceae bacterium | reverse complement strand
AAGCGAGGACGGCTGTGGCGTAGCCGGGTGTCCACGGAATTGGGGGAAGGTCACTCGTCTCTTTAAGCGATCCGATCATTCTAGGTTGAATTTTTCTTGAGACAGCTCCTTGCCACAACAAAGGGATAATCACTTTATCGCTGGCCAAGGGATGCACTTCAGACGGACCCAACACTTTGAGACCGTGCTTCAAAGCATGTCCAAGCATTGAGACAAACTGTAATAGGTTCGAATGGATGATGGTATCTTTATCGGCATTGGCCCGCTCGACCATAGATTCTAGGAATTTCAAACCATCCTCCGAGTAAAAGCCGCCGTCTCGTCGGAATAGGATCCATTTTTCTGCCAAATACCGCTCATGTCCCCACAGTGAGTTGATTCCGTCCTTTCGCGTAAATCGCTGCCTCAGTTCATTAAGGACATAAGGAATCAACTCCTCATTAAGTCGGTCCTTTAGGGCCTGCGCCTCCCTCATCATTGGACCTCGAAGAGGATTCCATGATTCGAGCGCCTCTAAAATCTCCACCGCCATCCTCGACGCATTTTGTGCCGCCAGTTTTAACACACTGGCCTCTTGTGCTCGCACATCTTGATATTGGGGATTTATGAAATGTGCCCACTTGGAGAAATGACCGAACATTTTCATAAAGTCTTCAGTGAGTAGGAACGGAGGTTCACTCGAAAATCCCTGCAGTTCAGAGATCAGTATTCTTATCATTGATAGACAAATATCTGCTTTACTTATGGCCTCGATCAACTCGCTTTCGGGCCCACTATCCGCCGCGTGGCTCAACAACTGTTCCCTATAGTTGATGATTGTTTCGAAGAGGTCTTTCGCTACTCCTGCCACGTTGATCTGTAGCCTATCCGCATGACTCTTGATCAGCCTCTCTAAGTGGACTTTTGTTTGTTTTTCCTCCCACTCTTGGAAAAACTTCTTGAACTCCTTCCATGTAAATATAGGCGGATTATCCTCTAGACGTGCCCAATAGTGTAGCTGTCCCCACTTCTCAAGAGAAATGAGATCCTTCATCGAATTCATTACTCTGCAAAACTCCGTTCTCTCTGCCTCCTTCTGATTTTCGTCTTTATCTCTGTCCTCGCTCACAACTGTGGTCATGATCCTGATCCATTTCTCTTCTTCAATGGCCTCTTTTTCGCTTCGATTTTGCGTATGACCTTTGAATGAGCTTCTTTGTAACTCATCCCACAGTTCTTTGTTTGCAAGCAGCCGCTCTCCAGTCTTAAACGAAACCGCACGAAGCAGTTCTAGCAGCAACACAATTATCCATTCAGCCTCAGCCTCTTCGTGTCGATCGATTTGTGCTTGAAACCGCCAAAGCCCTCGCAGAAAATGCTTCAACTTTCTGGGATTTGTTGGAAGGAGATGAATCACCTCGGCAAATGCATAACGGTCGAGATTGACAGGAGACACATTCAGTTCCTGGTCTACCAACCGCCGAATATCATGGTCCTGAACCGGCGGAAGCCAGAATGGAAAGTCTATAATTTTTTCAAGAAACTCAGGTGTAGATCCCCACCCAGCATGAACCTTCGAAAGTGCATTCGAGATGACAAAGGGGTCGAGACCCATAACGAAGGCACACTGCTGTAGATCTAATAACTCGCGTAACCCCATTAGCAGGTACGGGACTAAATCTGGATCTGCTCGGTCGAGATCATCTACGAGAACTATTAGCTTTCGATCACCCAGATTTTTTCTAATCACTTGTTCGGCATCACGCTTAGCCAAACTTACCTGATTTTGAATCATGGGTCCTAATAGGCCTCCGATTGCTCCCGCCACTTCCCCAAGGCCGACAAGCTTAAATCCCTCCTGCAACGTCTTCTTCGCGGTTTCGGATTGGAGAACCTCCTCTGCTTTTGCCTTCATTTTTGCTTTGCTAAGACTTCCTGTCTTGAAGGCATTTTCTATCCCGAGAATCAGGGCCTTCCAAAGTTCTTTCCTATCCTGAGCGGCCCAAGGGTTAAACTTTGCAACAGGATAATTATCCTTCTCTGCCATCTGTTCAATGAAGTTAAGAACAGTCGTTTTCCCCTCACCCCAGCGTCCATAGATACCAATTCATAAGGACCACTCGCTGGGGGCACGTTGGATCACCTGATAAATCGAGTGCGCGAAAGGCCATCGACGAAGGACATCGCGCTCGCGGCTCGATTCTGGAGCTTCAGGTTTTTGTGTGGCCATTATCAATCACATGCGAAGCACTAAGCTGTCTTCAATTCGATTGGGTGCTGCAGAGCGCAGAGCGACCTTGCCGGAGGAGCGTGCAGATACCGGCGCTCCTAAGGGTCGTGCCCTGCACCCCACCGAGGGTGAGTCGAGAAGGAAGGCTGGAACTGACTAAGGCACCACGGCCGCTTGCGGCCGTGGCCGCAGGAATTCCAGAAGGTTTCCGCTCGACGAAGCCCGGAAGAGTCGCTCCGAGAGGCGCGGAAGCGATGGGACCTGCCACATCCGTTTCGCTCATGACAGAAACCGTGCCTTTACCTTCTCATGCGACACTACCTTGCCCTCATCAGCGGATGCTATTGATTCAACAATCTTCCTTCGAACCAATATAGGATTCATAATTTCATCCCATGTCGCATTTTCAGGAAGCTGCGCAATCAATTCCAGAACCAGTCTCTTAATCGACGCCATGGCGTACCTCACGATTCAATACGGCATCTCGTCGTCATCGAGCCCAAAATGATGCCCAATCTCGTGGACAACGGTGTCGCGGACTTCCTGCACGACCTCTCTTTTCGTCAGACAGACGCGCAGGATGGGTTTGCGATAAATCGAGATCCTTGCCGGCATATTTCCGCCTGTTTGGAAGAAGGATTCCTTATCGCGTGAGATTCCGTGGTAGAGACCGAGGAGTTCGTTCTCGTCGTCGATGTCCAGATCCTCCAGAACCTCTCGCGGGGCCATCTCCTCCACGACGACTGCGACGTTTTCCATCAATCCAGCATAGGGCTCGGGCAGCCCATCAAGCGCTTCCCGGACTAAGTCTTCGAACTCCGACTCCGACAGACTGAGCGGTCGGCGTGACATGGTTCTTCACCGATCTACGGATGGGCTACCCGCCAATTCTTTCCGACGCCCACATCGACTTTCAGCGGGACCGAGAGACCAAGGGCCGTTCCGGTGGCTTCCATTTCAGTTTTCACGAGCTGCGTGGCCTGTTCCAGTTCCTCCTCCGGCGCCTCGAAAATCAATTCATCGTGGACCTGGAGAATCATTTTCGTCGCCGGGAGTTCCTGTCGCAGCCGTCGGTTGACCTGGATCATGGCGACCTTGATCAAATCGGCGGCCGAACCCTGGATCGGGCTGTTCACGGCCATCCGCTCTCCGAATCCACGCTGTGTGGGATCCGAACTCTGCAACTCGGGGATGGGCCGGCGACGGCCCAGGATCGTCGTCGTGTACCCCTTCTCTTTGGCGCCCGCGATATTCCGGTCCATGAGGGCCTTGACGGCAGCAAACTTTTCAAAGAACGTCTCGATGTACTTTTTCGCTTCTGCTTGGGGCACGCCGATGTTCGAGGCGAGCCCGAAGGGACTGATGCCGTAGACAATCCCGAACACCACGGTCTTCGCAGCCCGCCGCATGTCCTTGGTGATCTGGTCGGGCGGCAGCCGGAAAATTTCCGTGGCCGTCGCCATGTGAATGTCTTCCCCCTGGGAGAAGACGCGGAGCA
>DAISKX010000482.1:0-3708 GCA_036820725.1 Nitrospiraceae bacterium | reverse complement strand
GGTACGTTGAGGTGCGCGAGGCGACGAAGAAGTCACCTCAAGTGTGCGCACGGGCGCGAGACGGTGAGCGCCCAGTGTCCTCGGAGAACGTAGCTGGGGACTGTTTTCAGCAGCCGCCAAGGAGTAAAGCCAATGCATGTGAAGAAGCTGCTTCATACCCGCATGCGGGTCAGCGATATGGATCAAACCATCCGGTTCTATACCGGAGTTCTCGGCCTCGAAGTCATGGAACGAAAGGTCTCCCCGCGTGGATCACATCTGGCGTTTTTGAAAGTTCCGAATAGTGAAGAATTGATCGAGTTGTGTAGCTTCCCTGCGAGTGGCCCGGTAAAGGTTCAAGAAGATCTCGTCCATCTGGCGTTTGAAGTCGACAACCTTGACGACACGATCGCCGCTCTCCAGGAGAAAGGCATCACGATCACCGACGGTCCGACCAGAAGTTCGTCCGGCAGCCGGTTCATCTTTATCGACGCTCCCGACGGCTACGAGATCGAACTGATCGAACGGCCTCCCGGCATCGCGCTGGTGTAAAGCGCGCAATGGTCATTCGTCACTCGTCAACCGCCGGTACCGGACGACAAGCCTCATTCGTCACTCGTCATGCGTCAATCGTCAACTGCTCTGAGCCTCAGCGCACGGCTGATCTAGCAGCCGTCAACTGTCATTCGTCACACGTCAAGCGCAGGCACTCGGGGGATAGTTTCTGAACGTTATTCGTCAAACGTCAACTG
The DNA here is from genome assembly GCA_036820725.1 of Nitrospiraceae bacterium. Classification (GTDB taxonomy): domain Bacteria; phylum Nitrospirota; class Nitrospiria; order Nitrospirales; family Nitrospiraceae; genus DASSBQ01. The sequence continues at coordinate 2,977 of DAISKX010000482.1, read as the reverse complement.
TCAAACGACATGCGTGAAGAGTAAAGTGCAGGATTTGGGGGTTTACGGTTGACGAATGACGACTGACGCATTTGTTAACGACACACCCCCATTTGACGAATGACGGTTGACCGTTGACGAGAGTCTTTCACCCGGCGATGGACCAGGAGCAGTGGCCTCTCTTCTCCGTTTGACGGTTGACCGTTGACGATTGATGAGGTTCGCTTAGAAGGGATGCAAACATGAAAAATGCATTCTTCAGAGGGCACGGTCTGGGCAATGATTACCTGGTGATGGATCCGAAAGAGTTGACCTTCAAGCTGACGCCTGGTGTTATTCGCACGATCTGTGATCGCAACTGGGGACTGGGAAGTGACGGCATCCTCGCGCTCGGTCCCTCCAAGAAGGCGGATTTCGGGCTGCGGATCTTTAATCCGGACGGAAGCGAGGCGGAAAAGTCCGGTAACGGCCTCCGGATTTTCGCTCGGTATCTCTATGCGACTCGGAAAACCACTCGGACGGTATTTACGATTGAGACGAAAGGGGGCCTAGTCTCGATCCGTTTGCATCTCGATCGTCACCGGGAGGCCAGCGCGGTCACGGTCGAAATGGGACAAGCGACATTTGTTCCCGGCGCCCTCCCATGCACGTTACCGGTCGAGGAACTCATCCAACAATCAATCGAAGCCGCGGGACGTGCCCTCCGGTTCACCGGTGTGAGTGTCGGCAATCCGCACTGCGTGGTGTTTAAACCGGCCGGAGAGTCCTGGTCACGGGCCGATCTTCTCGCACTCGGCCCGGCTCTGGAACATCATGCCCTGTTTCCCAAAAGGATCAATGTCCAGCTTGCCGTGCCCACCGGTCCTCAGGAAATCTTCATTCTCATTTGGGAACGGGGGGCCGGCGAGACGCAAGCATCAGGATCTTCTTCATGCGCCGCCGCAACCGCCGCTGTGCGACTCGGCCTCGCCAAGAGCCCGGTCACCGTCACAATGCCGGGGGGCGCGCTGAATATCGATGTCGCCGCCGACTACAGACTCACCATGAAAGGCCCCGTGGCCGAAGTTGCGCGCGGCACTCTGAGCCCTTCATTCGTCCGAAGCCTCAAGTAAAGCCTGTGCAGCATCAGTCGTCATCCGTCACTCGTCAACCGTGAGGAAAACCGTGGGAGTTCTTTGGTATCCTGTCGTTTGACGGTTGACCTATGACGGATGACGCTTTGCAATCGAAGCTCGACCACTTGCCCGATCAATCCGGCGTGTATCTATTCAAGAACCGGCAGGGCGAGATCCTCTACGTGGGGAAAGCCGCTGTGCTGGCCGATCGGGTTCGCTCGTACTTTCAGAAGGGTTCCGACCACACGGCGAAGACTACCTTGCTGGCGAGTCACATCGCCGATCTCGAAACGATTGTCACCCGCTCGCCGCTCGAGGCCCTCATTCTGGAAAGCAACCTCATCAAGCGGCACCGCCCGCGGTTCAACGTCGTGCTCCGGGACGACAAACAATATCCCTACCTGCGATTGCCGATCAAGGAAGACTTTCCGCGCTTCTCCATCGTGCGGCGCGTTCAGAAAGACGGCGCGTTGTACTATGGACCCTACACCCCGGCCGGCGCCCTTCGTGAAACGCTGAAAGTGATTCGCAAGGTGTTTCCTCTCGCCACCTGTGAGATTGATATCGACGGCACGGCAGACCGCGCGTGCATTGAGTTCGAGATCAAGCGGTGCATGGCCCCCTGTATCGGCAATCAAACCCGTGAAGACTATCATCGGATCGTGAAACAAGTGCGGCAATTTATGGAAGGGCGGGACCGTGAACTTCTCGATGACATGCGGGGGCAGATGGAAGCAGCGGCCGACCGTGAGGAATACGAAGAAGCGGCCAGGCTGCGCGACCGGATTTTCAAGATCGAACAGACTCTTGAAAAGCAGCGCATCACGCAAACGGCCTCCACTGACCAGGATGTCCTGGGAATTGCACGACAAGGCATGGCCGTTGATCTTCAACTGCTGTTTGTCAGAAGCGGGCTATTGATCGGGCGCAAGGACTTTTTCTGGCCGCAGTCCGCAGAGTCCAGCGACGAGGAGCTGTTGCGGTCGGTCATTGAACAGTTCTACAACAAGGAGGGTCAACCACCGAAGGAGGTACTCGTACCTGCCTCTCTCGACGATGCGCCCTTGATTGAACAATGGCTGACTGAGAAGAGAGGAGAGGCGGTGCGCGTAGTCGTTCCTGAGCGCGGGCAAAAACATCAATTGGTGCGGCTCGCGGAAGAAAATGCCACGGCCGCCCTGACCGAACACCTCCGAAACGAGGAATTGGACCGTCAAGCCACGCAAGAGCTCAAGCGGTTGTTACGGCTGGAGAAAGCTCCCGACCGGATTGAAGGTCTGGATATTTCGAACATCATGGGTAAGGAATCAGTCGCGTCGTTGGTGGTGTGGGAGGACGGGCAGGCGAAAAAATCGGATTATCGCCGGTTTCGCATTCAGACAGTCGTCGGTGCGAACGACTTTGCCAGCATGCAGGAAGTCGTCGAGCGTCGTTATGGCCATGCCGAAGACTTGGCCATGCCGGAGCTGATCGTCATCGATGGAGGACTCGGTCAATTGTCTGCCGCCATCGAAGGCCTGCGCAAGGTCGGACGAGCCGACATCCCTATCATCGGGCTGGCAAAGGCCCGCGGCGAGAAGGAAGAGCGAATCTTCCTGCCGGGACGAAAGAACCCGATCGCGCTCAGACGTACCTCTCCTGTCACGCACTTGCTGCAGCGGATTCGCGATGAAGCCCACCGTTTCGCCATCACGTATCACCGCAAATTACGCGGGAAGGCCCTGATCTCCTCCCGGTTGGACCATATCATCGGTGTCGGAGAAATACGGCGGAATACCTTGCTTCGACAATTCGGCAGTCTCGAACATATCGCGCGCGCGACAGAAGAAGAATTGAAACAAGCCGGCCTCGACAGCAGGACCGCGCAAGAAGTCCGCAAGGCA
>DAISKX010000481.1:0-3709 GCA_036820725.1 Nitrospiraceae bacterium | reverse complement strand
ACGGACAAGCATGGTCATTTCCCGCGGCGTCGCGTCGGGATGCTGCCTATGCAACCGGAGGAAAAGGGATTGCTGCCGAAGCTTAATGTCACGATAAAAGAATAGGGCCGTATGAACAGATTCGGGACTCTGGAGCGAGGGTGGCGAAAGCGCCCGAACCTGCTCCAGGTAAGCCAATTCCCGCTCATCACCCGTAAAGGTACCGAGGACGGGACGCGAAGGCGCACTGCTGCATCCGGTAAGCAGCAGGCTCCACATCCCGATGTAAATAACACATTGCGCCCATTTTTCCACGTCCCTGCCTTTCACGCCCCTTTTGGGCAGTAGTTCCTAACCCCGCTGGTGACTCCACATCAACCTCCAATTGGAATAAGAATTGGTCGAATTTTATTGTCCTACTTCCGTCACTTCCCCTTCGGGTCGTGTTCCTACCCTCGACCTGGCATCACGGTCGAAGATATTTGTGGAAGAGTGTCTGTACGAACTCTATGAGCCTATCAAGAACCCCGCCCGGAATGGATGAATACTGCGCTGAACTTCAACGCCTCCATACCCCATTCGGAAAAGATCTTCGGCTGACGAGGGAGAATGAGTGGAAATACAGGATGATTTACTGGTGCGCCCGACAGGACTTGAACCTGTAACCCCCAGATCCGTAGTCTGTGATATTCACTCCTTCACAGTGCCCCTGAGTTCCCTGTACCTTGACAGAATCACCACTTACGCGTAATGTCCGCCCCATGCTCTACTACTGGATTCCATCGAGTTCCATCTCTCTCGTCTACACCGCGTCTACATGGCCGATCGACAGACTAGATGGGAGATGCTCTCTTCCGTGTAGACGCTCGATGTAGACGCCTCGGAGGTGCCTGCGTGCCAAAACTTACCAAACGTCTGATTGACGCTACTAAGTCTCCGAAGACCGGACAGATCTTTATTCGTGATGCCGAGCTACCAGGATTTGCGCTTCGCGTTACACATGGCTCGAAATCGTTCATCGTGGAGAAGCGCATCCATGGTCGACCACGCCGATTTACCTTGGGACCATATGGACCACTTACACTCGAAGAGGCGCGACGCTCAGCTCAAGTCAAAATCGGCGAGATTGCGAAAGGCGGCGATCCGGCGACCGTGCAACAACAACGGTTGCATGGAGCCACGTTCGGCGATCTTGAGCAACTCTATCTAGAACGGCATGCGATCCATAAGAAGTCTCTTTCCAACGATGAGGGCATGTTGAATAACCATCTGGCCAAGTGGCGCACAAGAAAGTTGACGGCGATTACCCGGGCGGAAGTTTGTACAAGACACGCGGAGATGGGAGCTGCCGGCCATAAGACTTGGGCAAACCGTATGGTAGCTCTGGTACGGACGATGTTCAACCTGGCGCAGGACTGGGGGCTACATGCCGGAACGAACCCAGCGAGTCGAATTAAATTTTTTAAGGAAGTGACCCGCGATCGGTTTGTGAAGCCGGATGAACTCCCGCGACTTTGGAGAGCATTGCAGCAAGAGCCGAATCCATATGTCCGCGTGGCATTTTTCGTTGGCCTGCTCACGGGTGCCAGGAGGAGTGAAGTTCTGGCAATGCGGTGGACCGATATCGATGTACGTCAATCTCTCTGGACGATCCCGAGCACAAAAGCTGGTCGCGCTCATGTAATTCCTTTACCGCGTCTCGCGTTGGAGGAGATTCTGAAATTACCACGACTTGGCGAGAATCCCTATGTGTTTTGTGGTCGCTGGGGCCGAAGCCATTTGATCAATCTATCGAAGCCTTGGAGAAGGATCCGGAAGGAGGCGAAGTTAAACGATGTCCGAATTCATGATCTCAGGCGGACGCTAGGAAGTTGGCTTGTTGCGGCCGGGGCCTCCCTCCCATTAATCGGTAAAGCGTTGAATCATAGTCAGCCAGCCACCACTGCGATTTATGCGCGTATGCAACTGGATCCAGTACGAGCTGCGTTAGAAGAGAACGCCACTCGTATGTTGACCATCATCGAGAACGCCTAAGCCACCTGATCCATGTAGAGCCTGATTCATAGATGACAAGTTATTGGATCGGTTTTGCCAAAGCCCGCCGCCGGAGAAAACCAAGGGTGGGTCAATCTCGGACGAAACACCTATCGAGCGATATCTGTGTCACAATTGATCAGATACCCGTCAAACACTCAATTCTGCTACCTCAAAATTCCTGGATCCATCCTCGACGCGTGTGTGGTTTGATTGCGGTGTGGTCGGCCTTTTGTTCGTGTCGGACACCTGGTTCACCACGGCCCACTCATTAAGAGTGAATCGCTGGGGGTTGCTCAAGTTATTGATGACCTGGGCAATCCCCGCTCTGGGTCCACATCGATGCGTTCTATTTTGTTGTAGGTTGTCCCTCTTCTTAACACTGTAATAACATTTGCCACAAGGCCACCGGGGGGAGCCTTGCGCGCCCTCCACCACGCACTAAATAGGCATACATAGGACCAGCGTGTCAGGCCCGGCAATGTTTTTCTGAAAAACTAAAAAGGGGAATGGAGGAACGAAAAAAGGAGCTCGGACCTGCGGCTTCTCCAGTGAAGAATCATCGTCAAGCATTTTGGCAGTACGTTGCTGCATTCGATCTGAAGAATTGCCCTCATAAGGCATTTTTTACTCTGGCAGTATGCATCGTATTCGTGGACTTCCAGGACCATCACATAAGGTGTCAGTTCTAGCGGGCATCCTCCTCAGGAGGTAGCTCTTTAAGCTCTAAGGTTATCGTCCCCAAAGCCTCTCCTTCCTTATCAAACGCAATGGTTTTCCTTGCTATGTGTGGTTCGCCCGGCGTAATCGTCCACTCGCCGCCTGCAGGATGGGTTGCCATAAGACCATACATAGGATCATGCAGAAGCCTCGGCGTCATGCCGTCCTTCATCTGATGGAATGCTTCCCCTTTGTCACGGCACCCATCGCCGGAAAACTCAACAGTTCCTACGGTCATTTGTTCTACAGCAGGTCGAAGATTCAGATCTATCATCCCCTCATCAAAATCGATTCGCCCAGGCCCTGTTAGACCAGGTCCAACATCGATTGACACGGTGCCCTCCGCGTCTAGTCTCCATTCACAGGCCCCCGAAGGCCGTGTCGGTTTCGATCGGTAGGAGAATGGCGCACGCCCGGAGTATCCACTGCTCTCACTGAATGTAATGGGAACGAGGGCTTGGGCTTCGGATCCCATGTTGAATAATGAGTTCGCACTAGTAAACGACCATCCCACTGTGAGTTCATATCTTCCCGATTCCCAATCAACAACATCAAAGTGACGTTCTCCCACAAAACGAGACCAGCGAAAACTGGAATGTTCCGCTAAACTGCGGCCCTTCAACCAGGAGGGCGGCATGAAGAAGAGCAAGTATTCAGAGACGCAGATTGCGACGGCCTTGCGGCAAGTGGATGCGGGGGCGCCGATTCCGGAGGTCACGCGCAGTCTAGGGATCAGCGAAGCCACGTACTATCACTGGCGGAAGAAGTACGGGCCAATGGCGGTGGCAGAGATCCGTCGGCTCCGGCAGCTGGAGGAGGAGAATCACAAGCTCAAGCAATTGGTGGCGGATCTGACGCTGGACAAAGTGATTTTGCAGGAGGTGCTCGCAAAAAAGGCTTAAAGCCCACGCGCAAGCGCACGCTCGTGCGGGAGGTCTTGGGGCACTTCCCGATCGGGCTGCGCCGCGCGTGTGGG
>DAISKX010000480.1:0-3724 GCA_036820725.1 Nitrospiraceae bacterium | reverse complement strand
TGACTGACGGTGCCTTCATCAATCCCGCTCGAAGCTGCTGAACCGTCAATAGGTAGGAGTGGTGGGCGAACACGGCTTGACTACCAAGGATGAAGAGGCTAGACACGAACAGAGCAGACAACCATACCGCGCGACGTTTCATGGTCCTCCTCCTTCCGCAGGCGAAATGAACTTATCCTCTATGATAGGAGCCCGATGAAAATCCGGTCAAGGGCCGTTCTTTGGGTAGTTCTGATTGGAGCCGGAGGCTGCGGCGCAGGGGTCAAGATGGCGCAGGAATCGGAAAATGGAGGCGTCGTCGTCTATCCGTACAAATCCGAGCAAGGCCCCGTGTTGTCCAGCTTTCGGAAAGATGCGGTGCAACTGATGGAGGAACGCTGTCCATCCGGGCATACCATCATTCGGGAGGGAGAAACGAAAGGGCGGTCAAGACTGTCCGGGCCGGTTCAAACCGGAGGAGAGATCATTCAGGAACGTCGTTGGGGAATACAGTTTCAGTGCAAATAAACGGGAACGCCACACATCGTTTCCGAGTCACTACTCAAGCCCCGGCCTTATACGCGGGTTCCTACTAGGTCATCGATCGTCAGCAAGCTGACAATCTGAACGTTCTGTTCCTCGATGCGTGCCCGGCCGTTCTGCTCCTTACGATCGACGATGACGAGTGCGGTCCGAACGTCAAGACCCGCTTCCCGTGCCGCCGCCACGGCTTTGAGAACCGAGCCCCCGCTGGTGAGGACGTCGTCGACGATCAGCGTGCGATCTCCTTTTCGGACGACGCCTTCGATCAACTTTCCGAGTCCATGGTCTTTCGCTTGCTTGCGGACGACGAACGTGCGCCACTCCTTCCGTGGCGTGGCCCCGTACGCGTAATCCGAGATTGATGTTGCGATGGAAATGGCTCCGATTTCCAGCCCGCCGATGCAATCAAATTCGAGCCGGCCGATGAGCTGCCACGCCAATTGGGTAACCAAATGTCTGGCGCCAGGGTCAGCCATCAGCGTACGGCAATCAACATAAAAAGGACTGACTCGGCCGGATGCCAGCTTAAATCCGCCATTCGGCTCCGACTTAAACGACCCGCTCGCATGAAACGCTCGTATCAACGCATCCTTCGACATGAGCCAGTCACCCTCTGTCACTGAAGTCTCTGCGCAACTCTCCTCTCCCTACCGGCACCCTATACCGGCGGCGGCATTGTACACATCGAACGTCATCGTTGTCAGCTTCTTCAGCTTCTGAAGGCAACAGACGGGATATATGTCTGCTTCGGCCCAGAATCTACACAACATTGCGAACAACCAGTCGACCCTATCGGACAAAGCAAGCTGTCACAAACAGATGGATTGGCAGAAGAAGAGTCGGGAGGCCGAAACATGAATGGGGGCATGAGCCCGGCAGGTATTAACCCGTGAGTGTACAGAACTGACTCAGAAGATTCAACCGCAAATTCAACTAATACAAGCATTTGCCGCCTGCCAAGGAAGGACACATTGACAGGGTAGAAGTACGGAAAATACACTAGCGCGCTCGATCCGCACGTTGAACCTCACGACTCCTCGATACGACGAACGGGAACAGCGACCGAGAGAAGAGATCGAGATGTAGCGGAATAGGCGACCCACGCCTAACGGTGCGACATGCGTCAGCGTTCAGCCATCCTCCTTCTGCTCCTGACACTCTGTGTTTCGCCGGCACTCGGCACCGAACCGGAAAGCGCGCCTCGATTATTTTCCGGCCATACCGGTGAGATTTTCACGCTCGCCTTTTCTCCTGACGGTCATACGATGGCATCGGCCGGCGCCGATCAGACGATTCGGCTCTGGGATGTGGGAACCGGTCAAACGGTCCGCATGTTCCGCGGCAACATGGGTGCCGTCCATTCACTTGCCTTTTCGCCTAATGGCTCGATCCTCGCGTCGGGAAGCTCGGATACGTCGTTGCGACTCTGGAATGTCGCATCCGGCACGGAGATTCGGGCCATGACGTCCAACTTCGGCGCGATCCGTTCCGTCGCCTTTTCGCGTGACGGCACGCTAGTTGCCGGCGGCGGAAACGATGGAAGCCTCCGGTTCTGGGACGTCGCCACGGGACGAGATGTGAAATCCATCCGTGGCCAATTCGGCATCGTATACTCCATCAGCTTTTCTCCCGACGGCAAGAAAGTGGCCACGGGCGGTCACAACATGCGGATCCGGCTATGGGATCTTGCAACGGGACAGCAGCGCAGTATGCTGTCCGGCCATACCGGGCCAGTCTATTGCGTGGTCTTCTCACCGACCAGCGACATCCTGGCCAGTGCGTCCGCGGACGGCTCCGTCCGGTTGTGGGACGTCGAAACGGGGCAGGAACACATTACGTTTATGGGCCATAAAGGGGAGGTGAACGGTGTTGCCTTTGCTCCGGACGGCAGGTCGCTCATCTCTGCCGGAACCGATGGCACGGTGCGGGTGTGGGATGTCTCCTCAGGACATGAGCGTTACACGCTCACCGGCCACAAGGGAGCGGTGCGTGCCGTGGCCGTCTCGCCGGACGGCTCGCTCACCGCTACGGGGGGTCGCGATCGCGTGGCGCGGATTCAATCGACCACTCCACCGGTCCTGACGGCAGCTCTGGCCGACAGGATCAAATAAAAAGGGAACGAAATCGGTGCCGCCCCTTCACCGCCCCCCTTGCCCGAAGCAGATCTGGCCATCCGCCCCCTCGAATTGCGGGCAGGGTCTCCAGCCACTCTGACCCTCACGGCGAAAAATAAAGGGAAGGGACCTCTCTATCGTTTTCAGGCAAGGACGAAAAGTGAGGATCCTTTGTTCAACGGATTGCTCTTCTACCTCGGAAAGATCGAGGGGGGAGAGAGTGCAGAGGATATCATCACCGTCACACTTCCGGTCGATCGCCCCGACGGAAACATCCCTGTGCAACTGGAGTTCGAAGAATACAACGGCTTCATCCCGAACCAGCTTCAGGCCATGGTCTCAGTCAAGGGTCTGCCGCGTCCTCGCTTCGCCTATACCTATCAGATCGCTGACGATGGCTCAGGGCAGTCGGTTGGAAATGGCGACGGGCGAATTCAAAAAGGTGAAGCCGTGGATCTTTTGCTCACCGTCAAGAACGTCGGGACGGTGCCGGCACAGCAGACCTCCATTGAAGTCGGCCTTCCCACTTCTCGCGATGTTCACCTGGGCACGAACGTCGTCGAATTCGGACCTTTGAAGCCGGATGAAACCAAAATGGCGCGCGTCAACCTGTTCGTGGGGCGGGAGATCAAGTCCGACCAATTGCCGGTGCGACTGTCGATCAGGGAACGGAGCATGAACGTGGTGCTCGATGAAAGCCTGTCCCTGCCTATCGACCAGCGTGCCGCCCCCACGATTACCGCCATCAATAAGATGGTGGTCATCGGACCGGCATCCGTGGGCATTCGTAGCGGGGCCGCTGCTGAAACCCCTCTGATTGCGTCGGCTGTGAAGGACCAGCGATTGGCTGCAACCGGTGAGCTGGGTGACTGGTACAGAGTGCAGATCTCGGAGAAGGAAATCGGGTGGATCGCGAAACAGGACATCGTGGACGAGACCGAACCGGTGAAAGGCGACATGCCCCTTCCCGCCGTCACGGGAGCGCCGCTCGTCAAACTGTTTCAGAAGGCTCCGCCGGTCATCGCATTGGCGTCGCCATCGGACGGAATTGAAATCACCGCCGACCGGGTCAGCCTCGCCGGTGCCGC
>DAISKX010000479.1:0-3780 GCA_036820725.1 Nitrospiraceae bacterium | reverse complement strand
GTCCTTCTCCTATTGAAGTATTCCCTTCATCCTTTATCAAGAGAGGGAGGTCATCATGGCAACTAAAGGACTTAGGAAGACATGTGGCGAAGCCGGACTCGGCGACCTTGGAAGCATATCCCGGGATCGCTCTATCCGATTCCCATTTTCCCGCAAGGATTCCCATTGAATTTCCGTAACTGCGAGACTTAATTTGACGAGAGCTGCTTCCTAAAGCGGTTTTCGGTTAGCGCCAGCCCTTTTGATCTTGTTCCACGAAGTCCTGAGCTAAAGGACACATTTCTTCAAGGCTCGCCGCGGTTCGGCATTTACTACACATCGCCGTGTGATTGTCGTGATTGAACTCAAGTAGACGTCTGGTCTTCCGATTCTTAGGCAATGGTTGTCCATAAATCAGTTGACTGGCCCGCTCCAAGCTCCGATGAACCATCATTAACTCTTTCTTCGATTTCTTGTTCGCTTCAGCTGGTCTCGACGGAAATTCCCGCCGTACGATTTCCATAGGGCTAAGTCCCATCTTGAACAGATCCCAGATCCGGAATGTGCGGTCGCTCTCTCTTCGAATCCGATGAGCGATGCCACACCAACGATGCCCACGCAGTCGTTTCGTCCGCCACATCGGAGGTTGTTGTGTCTCCGGGAAATAGGACGGAAAGATTCTGCCACGGAAGTGATGCATTAAACGAATCCAACCACTGGATCCTGTCTCTGGGAAGAAAAACCAGACGGCATTCGGCCATGTCTCAAGTAGCGGCTCAAGACGGTCCAACACTAGCTTCGCTAACAAAGCCTCTATCTGTGAAACCTTCTTCACGGTTTCGTCATCAGTGGCTTCTTGGGCACATGTGGCTTGGATCCTCACTATCTGCCAAAGCAGCACCAGCGGTTCCATGATCGATTTCAATTCGTCGATGAATTGCTCGTTCCGGACGTGAGCAGCTTTTATAAGTCCTGATTTTGTCATCGTTCTTTTCCTTAACCGTTACTTCCGTTTTATAGAGGCTCCTCCCTTGCTGATTTTCGGCGTCGGAGAGCACACTGGGTTTCATAACACAAGATAAGGCGTCATTTGTTAAGAAAAGGCCAATGGCGCGATTTCATTGCGATTACGAGATTAGTGCTCCCGCGCGGAATGGGCCTTATCGGGGAGCAGCGGGAGGCCAAAAAAATAACCGTGGATCCCGTTCGACCGTAAAGCGACGGCTAAAAGAGGGCGACCTGTCAGGCATGGCAGAATCCCTATGACCCTATGGACAATTGAGGAAGCTGCACGATTCCTTCGATTGAGCAAGAGGACCCTCTACCTCCGGAAGGAAATCCCACGCGTGCGAGAGGGCCATCGGATCTTGTATCTAAAGGAGGATCTAGAGGCGTGGATTCTTGGGCATCGAGAGAAAGTAGAGCAAATGCCTGCTTCACTGGAGAAGGGTCCCGGGCTCGTTGACCCACCATCCCGAACCGTCTACCATCGTTCACCTGCGCTTCGATCAAAGGTGGTTCGGTGAACATTAGCCGCACATCGACAGTCAAAGGCGTCAGATCCGTGCTGACCTACTGGTACCGAAGCAAACGATATCGTCCTGTGCTCGGATACAACTTGAGTGGCGATCAGGAGCGTGAAGCCGCGCTGGATATCATGAATGCCATTCACTCGCACACCGAGCAGAAATTCCGCCCAAGCGCTGAGTCGATTGCAAGCCCAAATAGGAACTACCTCAGGTTTGCTGAATTCATCCCGACCTATCTGCAATATCTCAATGTCAAACGGCCCAACAATGACGGGCGAAACGAAATTATCATTACTAAACATCTTATGCCTCACTTTGGACACAAACGACTTTCAGATATTCGCTTGGAAGATGGGTTGGCCTATATAGAGAAGCGTCGGACTAGTCTTATCGGCCCTGGAGACAAGAAACGGGGGATAGCTGCCGGAACAATCGAACGAGAATGTGCCGTCCTGATGGCCGTGCTCAATCTCGCAATTGATATGGACCATCTTGAAAAGAATCGTCTCAAACGACTTCCTGTTCCGGAATATTTCAAGCGTGAACGGATTGCTGAAGGGTGGGAGCTTCACAAAATCAGGGAGGCTGCCTCCCCAAATGTCTGGCGGCTTGTCATGACGGCGTTGCAAACTGGCCTCCGGGAAAACAAACTTATCGAGATTCACGAAGAATGGCTTATGCAGCGTGGAGACGGATGGTGGATGGCGCCTTCACCTGGGCAAACGAAGATCAAAAGTGTACCCAAAATCCTACCGCTAAACAAACTCGCTTACGATGCACTCACTGGAGAGATGCTAAGAATCGGCGGGAGATTCTTCAATCAGTGGAAAGATGGTAATTCCTTCAAACATAACTGGCTAAGAACATGTGAACGCGCAGGGGTGCATGATCTACATTTCCACGATCTTCGCCATACCTTCTCGACATGGCTTACACAGTGCGGTGTGGATTATGCGGTTATTCAGACGTTGAAAGGAGAGCCGCTTCCAGGATCCGCGAAGTATTACATTCACAATTGGAATGCTCGATTACGAGATGCGATGACACGCTTGGAATCGTTTACGAAGGCACTTCTCAGAGGAGAAAACATTGTTCAAGTGCCACTTACTGCCACTTCACTGCCACCTTCCTGTGAAGAACAATCTCTAAGTCCGCAAAAGATGGTGCCGAGGGACAGAATCGAACTGTCGACACCAGCCTTTTCAGGGCTGTGCTCTACCAACTGAGCTACCTCGGCACGTAGGGGGGTCTATAATCCGAGCCGTGTCATGTAACAGGATCGTGAGTCAAAATCAAGTGCAATACCGCTGCTAGTGATGGCCACGGATTCACGTCCTGAGTATTTGCACTCGGAAAGGGCTGAAGCTATTTATGAATAACACTAGGTTGATGATGCGCACTTCCTCCTCGCAACGAATTTTCAGCGTAACCGTTGGCGGAGAGGGATCACTTCTACTAAACTCCGCATTACAATTTGATTTGCATGCCGTCGCGATAGCTTCATAAACCTGGTCACAATACTATTACCATGCTCACTGGAGGCCCATCAATGCACGACGAGATACTAATGACGCATCAATTCGCATTTGCGCTACGGAAGATCATCAGTCCCTCACGCCGCGAGGTCTGTAGCCTTTATTGCGCATGCACTCATTCATAGAAGCTTCAGACTCCATGCCGTAAAAAATACTAGATTTGTAGGGATTTTGATGTTCCCAACAGGCATCATAATCCGCCGCGACCGCATCTTTCGTAGAGCCGGGAGGGATGGCGAAGCCATGATGGCCAATAGCGCATGCAGGCATCAGTAGCAGGGCAATGAAAAGGACCGATCTGTTCAGCATTTGGTGACCTTTCTCGTAACCCATTATAGAGGCTTGTCATCCGGGGCCGCTAGGGATTGCAACCCGAATTGCCGGGCATCTTCACCGGCTGCGGCCCCATCTTTCTGAAGGGCGTCACGAAGGAGACGCGCATGCAGACCCCATCCGATACCATTACAGACAAACGTGACGCGTTTTTAAGTCAGCTGATGAAGGCAGGGCGCGTCGCGTATAAGCGCTACGGATCTACCGCGAATAAGATGCGCAAGAAACCCGGCCCTGATCCACTGGACCCGACGCCGATTTATACAGTCTGCCATCAATACCTTGAATCAGTGCGGACGAAAGAAACAGAATGGAAGAAGCTCACTTGGGAAAGGCTTGTGACTTTCGTCCTGCTGAAGCTGCACGAGGAAAAACGGCTGCCAGCCCCCACGGCTTGAAGTGCA
>DAISKX010000478.1:0-3790 GCA_036820725.1 Nitrospiraceae bacterium | reverse complement strand
GAGGTCCGCGACGCGAAGAATAATGAGGTTCACGACGTGCAGAATAATGCACGTCAAGCTTGTGAACGGGCGCGAGACGGTGAGCGCCCCGTGTCTTCGTCTTACTTTGCGGACGCCCGCGAGGTGCGCGAGACGATGAATAAATCGTCTTACGTTTGCGCACGGGTGCGAGGTTCACGACGTGCTGAGTAAAGCGCGTCACGTTTGTGAACGCCGCCGAGAAAGTGAGGCGGCGGTGTCTTGTGAGCGCCCAGTGTCTTACACGCGAAGGCACGAAGAACGACGGTTGGAGTAGAAGTCGTTATGAATAATGCGGGCTGGCCGGTAGTATCCGTCCAGGCATTTCAGATGACGGAACGTCTCTCCTATGGTACGGTGAGTCGGATTGATCTGTGGGTGTTCTATCGTAGGAGACGAAAGAGAGGAGCTGAAACCAATGATGGTTTCCAAGGGCAGTGTGGTTTCCGTTGAGTACACGCTGAGACTCGACAATCAAGAGGTTTTCGAGAGCAATGTGGGCGATGACCCGCTGACATACACCCATGGCCAGGAAGAAATTATTTCTGGACTCGAAAGAGGCCTGGAAGGGATGACTGTTGGAGAGAACAAGACGGTCATTGTCATGCCGTCCGACGGCTATGGAGAAATACATCAGGAAGGTCTATTCGAAGTCAGCCGTGACAGAATTCCAGCGGATGCGTTGCAGATCGGCACGAAACTGGAGACTCAGGCTCCGGATGGTACTCCTGTTTTTCCCTATGTGACCGAGATCAAAGCGGACACGGTCGTATTGAACCTCAATCATCCTCTGGCAGGTCAGAAACTGCACTTTGAAGTAAGAGTGCTTACAATCAAGGATCCAGCAAGACATTCTTCCTGACGGCAGGAAAAGGTCCTCATTCTTGCCATTGACGATGAGGCAGACGACTCTTACACACGTATGAAGCCCGCGCCTCTCGTAGTCATTCTCACGGTCCGAGCGCAATCGAACCGGCAGCGCCTTGAATTGACGCCAATCATTCTTCCTTGCAGTTTCTGTGGAGCGCAGAACCCCGCTAGTTGAGGGGCTTTCGGTACCCAGAGGGGCCTCCGACCAGTCCCGCAAGTAGGCCAGCCTTCCCTAGAAAAACCCATTCGCATCACCGGCCTGCGCCGGTGAGAGGTGTCAATGATGCGCCGCACAGGGTCTGGTGAAATGGATGTGCTGATGGAGGTTTCCGGGTGCCACGCATGAGGAACCGACAATCCTCACGAGGAGCCTATTGAACGTGACGCGGAGAGGAGTTAGCCGACGAGATCCGGATTCATCCGGGCCATTGATTGTACGGAAGTGGCTTTGATTTCGTTATAAACGATGGACCGGCCTGCTTGACGCAAACGGCTGAAGATGCCTTCGACGATGACGTAGTCGCCTTCCCGCACTTCCGCTTTTCCTAACCCGACGACCTTCACCGTTCCGGCCGTTGCTTGAAGCAAAAATCCATAGGCAGGACGACCTTCGCGATTTGTTGCCAACTGAAAATTGGTGACCTTTCCGCTTACCGTCACCACTTGATGGTCATATTGATCCGGGTGAGCGAGTAACTCCGTGACTTCGGTCAGCACGGAAGCGGCAACCGGCGCGCTCAACAGCGCCCCTATCACGATGAAAGGCACAATAAAGTAAGCCATATGTGAAACATTTTGAGATGGAAGGGACGTGGTAGAGAAGAACATATTCTCCTTATTATACAGAACTCAAGGCTGCGAGAAAAGAACCCTGAAAGAAAAAAATTACCCCGTCCCTCTATTATTAGCTATAAGCAGGATGTGCGTGAGCCGAGCAAGAATGGATCAGAGGGCTCGGAAATTCATTTTTCCGATATCACTTTGCTCGATAAGCACTGGCGATGATTGACAGTTAAGTAAGATGTCGATGCTGCTCGCCGACAAAGCTGCGCAAGATATGCTCCTGCAATTCTGAGAGCTCCTCTTTTGACGGGTCGAGTGAAGTCTCCAGCATGGCTGGGTCCTCTTTGGGTGTTGGGGCCGTCTTGGCCAACAGGTGGTATTCTAACGCCTCGTCACTACTGTCAAAGTCGCCGAGTATGGCAACCAAGCGCTGCAGTCCGAACACCGTTCGTGTGGTTTCAGAATGGACGGCGTTTGAACTGGCCCCATGGACCAGCGAGAGCCAGAATTTTCCCTCAGACTCTTCCGGCAGGGAGCTGGCGACGAACGTATGCAATTTTTCTACCAGGGCTTCTTCGGTCTTTTCCAGGCCGTCATAAGTAGCCACCGACCGTTCGACCGGTTGCCTTGCAAGAACGGACAAGGTTTCTGCCCAGATATCAAGCGGAGCTGAGTTAGCTTCCTCTGCCGGGGGATTTGCGGATCGCATGCGTGCGTGCTGGGTTTGAATATACTGGTGCAGGTATTTGACCTTCCGGGCAAGAAGGCTTCCGGCGGGAATGCCCCAGATATGCCCGATTTCATGATCCTGCAAGGGGCCGGCATGGGCTGTCGTCCATTCCCGTTCCGCCAATTCCAAACGCTTTTGATGCTTTTCTGTCAGGCGTATTTGCGTTTGGAGTTCAATCGCGAGCCGTTCCTTCTGGTAGTCATCCGCGTTGATATCATTGGCGTCCCACCGGCGATCCAAAGCCCGAATTGCCGGTTTGGGAACGGCCGCGCGGGCATGTCGGGTCAATTCGTCGAGCGCGGTAGAGGTCATGCCGAATCTGGTCAGCAGGAGACGCCGGGCCATGGCGCAGATCGCGTCATCGATGTGGATAAACTTGCGCATACATTCCATTTGCAGCCCAACGCGTTCGCGGCGCAGACGCACCTGTCTACGATATTGGTCGCGTCGCTGAAGGACCGTGTCGATGGCATCGTGGGTTACCTTATGGAGTGGTTTGGTGCCGGCTAAGCATCGAGGGTCGGGACGATCGGCTGCGATGTACTCGACTTCCTGCTGGTCGAGGTCGAAGTGTTGGAGCAGCATGAGCTTCAACATGATCCGGCCTTGAATCGACATGCCGTCGATCACGGACTGTATAGCGTCATAGGTTATAGAGGCTGTCATGTAGAAATGTCCTCCGGGCGGTTCAGGCGGTTCCCTGACGGTTTGATTCGAGGTACACTGCGACGTATTCCCGGACTTGCTCGACCGTGCCGCTGACAAATAAATCCCGTGGAATTTCAATGCGAACCAATTTGGCCGGGTCTACGCCCCGTTCGATCGCATACTCTTCATCTATATAGAGACTCACGGAGCCATCGGGAAAGCGGATAGCATAGAGCGCATTATTGTCGGACATCCTCTTATCCTTTTAGCGGCCGCATAGAAGATATCGGCCATGTCTAACACACGCCGCTTGGGGGTGTCAAAGTGCCAGGGATGCTGCCGAAACCGACTTCTTCATTACCGAAAGGCGCGTCTGCGTAGCACCACATAGGCAGTAAAGGCGAGCAGACTTATCAAAAAAACGGTGCGGACCCGGCCGTATCCAAAGCAGCCCAGATTCACCGACGCATTGATCAGACCGAACCCGGCATAGACCAAATATAGAAGGAGCGCCCACCGCCGCCGTCGCAGAAATCCATAGCCGATTCCTATGTGAATGGCAGGAGATTGCGCCTTGAAGAGGAGGCCCAGCCACCCCTCCGGTTTGGTGCAGAATATCGCCAGCGCATACTGTGGCTGTGCCGCGATAATGTAGAGGTTCATGATCGCACTCATGAGGAAGAGCGCCCCGAGGTAGCGAATATCGTGACCACGTTGCCGGACGATGTCAGCGGTCCTGCG
>DAISKX010000477.1:0-3792 GCA_036820725.1 Nitrospiraceae bacterium | reverse complement strand
AGAGGATCGCACGGGCGGGTCCGGTCCCAGTGGAACGAGCAGTGGTGAGGATGTCAAGGAGCTGGCTCGAAAAGAAACCGTGACCAGAATCGTTCGCTCAACAGAGTCGATATAGACACACTCGACCGCGGCGTCGCAGCGAAAGATCGCGGCCCGGTTGTGACTTGCTAATTTCGCATTCGTAAAGAGCCTTAAACTCCTAGCAACTATGGTCAAGCAAACCCTTCAAGCGTAAGGAGAAATATATTATGTCGGCCATCGAGAAATCTATTGAGGTCAATGTACCAGTACGAACCGCCTATAACCAATGGACGCAATTTGAGGAGTTTCCAAAATTTATGGAGGGTGTTCAGGAGGTTAGACAGCTCGATAATACCCATCTGCATTGGAAAGTCCAGATTGCCGGGAAGGACAAAGAATGGAATGCGGTCATCACAGAACAGCGACCAGATGAGCGTATCGCATGGAAGAGCACGGAAGGAGCAAAGAATGCAGGTGTGGTCACCTTCCACCGTCTGTCCGAGCAAAAGTCCAAAATCATGTTGCAAATGGACTATGACCCTGAAGGAGCGATGGAAAACGTTGGGGATGCGGTAGGGACCGTGTCGCTTCGCGTTGCAGGCGACTTAGAGCGTTTTAAAGAGTTCATTGAGGCCCGAGGGCAAGAGAGTGGTGCGTGGAGAGGCCAGGTGAAGGGGAAGTAGAGCGCGGGTACCAACACGCGGGAAGAGCCAAGGCAAGGTATCAAAGGGGATTACATGATCAGACGCAGGCGATCCCTACCCGAAGCGCCACAGAATAATCAGTCCAAGCCAGTGGCTGTAAGCTGCAATGATCGGTGCTCCCGGCCCCTGCTCATCCCGCATCCGCAGTGGGCGGTCGTATAAGATAATCCGGGCTTATCGAACATACGAAATATTGAATCGAGAATTCCTCCGCTCTGGTCCGTGAGAATTGGCTTATGGCATCCTACCAGCTGAGCCCGCTCTCTTATCGTTCGCTGCTTAAAAACAACCTGCATGGACATTCCATCGTCCAGTTTCCGTCCGGATGAAGAGGTCTATTTGCCGCTCCACTGGAGCTGTTACTAACAACATTGGAACGCCGTCATTTAATTCTAACTGGCCGCGCGGGATGGTTGTGTGCTGTATACAGCCGCAGATGCCTACATGCGGGACTTTACTCTCTGTGCACCTGAAGACTGTACGGCCTCAATCGACCCTCCGCATGACAAAGGACTCTTAAAGAAGATTTATGAAAAGACGAAAGCCGATCTGTCGGGTCCGGTCGAGAATCCGAAGGCCAATACCTGGGAAATGGTCGTGACGTTGATCCAAAATGGGTTCTTTGAGGCTGTCCTACCCCGGATCGAAGGCAGACCGAACAAGGGGAGCTAACCCAATTACTTCATTGTTTGCAGCTGCGACGATATCGATCTGTTGGATTGATAGGAGCGAGTTCTCTCGCACGTGCATAAGCTCAGAGTTATCGCCGGCTGACTGCGCACATTGGTATGAACAGATGACCCAAGGTAGTCAAAGCTCAGCAGCCCGAAGGATTTACCTATATTCCTGATTTTCTTTCCCCAACGGAGGAACGCGAAGTGCTTCAATGAATAGAACGCTTGCCCTTTTGGAACCGTGCGGATGCATGGCGTGGTCGCAAAACGGCGCGTGCATCACTTCGGCTGCCTGTACGGGTACGAATCCTTGCAACTCACGCCTGGACCAGCAGTTCCCGATTGGCTCATGCCGTTGGGAACATCCGGAGGAAGGAGCGAGAGATGGGCGGTAAAATGAAATGTCCGGTCTGCGAAGCAGTGTTGACGGAACAAATGTCGATCGAGCCGAAGGGTGAGCGATGGGAATGTCCCACTCCCAGCTGCGCGACCATCGTGATCCGGCCTCTGTCCCAGCCGCTCGGAGAGTCGATACCTCCCTGCATAAGGGACCAGCAAATGGGGTGAATGGCGGCAAATGGATGGAAAAAGATGAAGGGCGAAGGCAAATCTCACCAGGAGGCTGCCGAGATTTCTTGCTGCCCTGGGGTGGCACGACCAAAGCAGGCACCTTCACCCAATAAATTACCACCCGATGCCGGTCCGACGGGCGAAACCCGCATCTATTGAGTCTAGCGGGTTGCCTCGATTCGTCAACTTCGCACCCATCACTGATCATCGGAAGTTATGAATGCTTTGGCTGTTGAGCGTCGGATACGGCGTGGGCGATTGCTTCGATGGGCGCGTTATGCGGATCGCTAGTTGGAATGTCAATTCACTAAAGGCTCGTCTGTCTCACGTCATCAATTGGGTCACTGCGCAGAAACCCGACGTGCTGTTGTTACAAGAATTGAAGGGAACAGAGTTTCCAAGCGATGCCTTCAAGTCCATCGGTTACGATGCCGAATATGTGGCGCAGAAAACCTATAACGGTGTCACCACGCTCTCCCGACATCCGATGACGGTCCTTTCAAGGAGCTTGGTGGGTGATAAGGCTGACAGCCATGCCCGCTACCTGGAGACCACCATAGACAACTTGCGAGTGATCAATATCTATTTGCCCAATGGCAATCCGATTGGGACGGACCGATTCGCGTATAAGCTGGCCTGGATGGACCGATTGAAAAAGCGACTCGTCTCTCTCAAGAAACAGAACGTACTGACCGTGATAGGCGGGGACTTTAACGTCATCCCGGAAGACATTGACTGCTTCAGCCCGAAATACTGGAAGAAGGATGCACTATTTCAGCCGGAGCCACGCGAGCGATTCCGCGAGTTAATCAAGCTAGGATACATTGAAGCCTTCCGGCATTTTCACAAGGAGCCTGGTCACTACACGTTCTGGGAATATTTCCTGGACCATTGGAAGCACAATCGCGGCATTCGCATTGATCACTTTTTGGTTTCATCCTCACTACAGAGACGTATGACAGATTGCACGATCGACAAGGGCCCGCGCGGACTCCCGAAACCGTCCGATCACACGCCTATCATTCTCACTATTGAGTAGCTGGCATACTCGCCAAATTGGGAGTGAATTTACCTGCGCAACTATTCCAAGAGACCACGCATGGGACGTTGAAATCGTGAAGTACTTAAATCTGTATCGGCGAGCTATGCTGGAACATGGTGAGTGGTGCGGCACCTACCATTTCAGCGAATGAGTTGTATGCGAGACTTGTTTTCATTCAGGAACATGGGAAGGACTACCGTGCTGCGCATAGTCCTGAAGAGAGAATGGCGAAGGACGCTCTGTCAGCGGGGCCAGTTATATTGGCTTTGCTCGGTCACTACAACGGGTCGGTCTCGTGATCAGCCCCAAGGCGGCCACGCCACAAATTACAAGCAGAAGGATCAGACTTGCCAAGAGGACAATCCAGCCCTTCATTTCATGCATTGCTGTCATTGTATTCGTCGGTGCGGGGTGGGATGACGCCCGCAGAAGTATTGAATGCCATGGGCATCCGACTCGTCGAAGCCTTAGACCGCTGGATGGATAGCCTCACGGCGTTGCCGGTGCAGTCATCCACGGCAAGGCTACTGGCACAGCGAGACATGGACCAGATGAGGGGCTTCCGAACGAATCGGGTTCCTCCACCACTGAGTTCGATAGATAGAATGGGAGGGACGTTAAACATAAGACGATACTAATATAACTAACAAGGCTAGTATCGCTATGAACCAGAACTAGGTTGAGGTCAAGGGTCAAAATGCTGAAACAGATATACCTACGCAACAGTACGCAAACGTATACACGTGTGTGCACACACACAAGATCAAAAGCGCACACGTCT
>DAISKX010000476.1:0-3806 GCA_036820725.1 Nitrospiraceae bacterium | reverse complement strand
CAAATGGATGTGATTTAGGGCCGAGCCAAGTTCCAAATAGACACGTCCATACCGGGCGGCGCTTCCACGAGTTCATCCCTATAGACCGGATAGATGTGTCATTCCTCCAGGACTGCAACTAGGCCTCCTAAGGTACCCCCTTGTTTCCCCTTATCGCGTGGACTAACAACTCGTTGAGGGAGATTGACCATGATACCAGCGACCACGACCCGTGTTCAGCACAATACCGATGAGGCGAGCAATGCGCGCATTCACCGTCAGACCGAGCGCAATATCGCGCACTTTGCGGGCAAAGGAAGAGATCAGATCAACAGCCGACTAGAGGAACTGGATCGAGAGTGGGATGTAGAACGATTACTTGAGGCCAATGCCTCCTCCATTGCCTTACTGGGCCTCGGGTTGGTGACGTTTGTCGACAGGCGTTTATTCGTTCTTCCTGCGATTGTGGCAGGTTTTCTACTGCAGCATGCTGTTCAGGGATGGTGTCCCCCAATTCCAATCCTCCGCGGCTTAGGGATTCGGACGGCGAGCGAAATCGATTCCGAACGCTATGCCCTTAAAGTAATCCGGGGGGATTTTCATGGTCTTCCAGAAAAAGATGGTCAATATGAAGAACAGGAAATCGATCGCATCATAGAAGCCGTCAATCGCTAAGGGATGAGCACGCTCTGAGAGCTGATGGAATTGAAATATGACGAAAGAAGGCTCAACCCTACGAGATGTTTTGGCTAAATAACCTAGCCTGCGAAGGAGCGCACTCTTTTCGTATACGTAAAACAAAAAGGGCGTTCTAGTACCTGGCCAGGCGCGTGAGTTGCCAACCGACGGTTTACAAAGACCAGATCAACCTAACCAGCCAGTCCCACAACAGCCCTTCAGGTAGAGTTGCGTCAAGTTGCACTAGGTGTGAGGGGTCTGTGCTTGGATGGGGCACACTTTGGGGCACACCAGAGAACAACGGGGGCTATGGATGTTATGGCCCAAATGACAGGGGGTAGAGGGGGGAAAAAGATTGTGGAAACGGGCTCGGCCCTTTTGTCTACCACAAGCCAGAATACCGCCTTAAGTGGGGGCTGGTTAGGCAGGCCAAGTAATACTTGTATTTTCTTAGAGCGCGTCCCACACCACAGAGCTTACCCGTTTCTATTTATTGACAATATACGCGCATACCCCTAGTGTATGGCCCGCCATACAGTCCATGGCCACGCCATCCATCCTTTATTGGGCCTGCTCGAAAGGGGGAAATATGGGACCATACGTATTGCGGCTTATTGGTGCAGCGGGTTTCAGTGCGTCAATGCTATGGGCCATGGCGAGTAATGGGCAAACTACTTCAATCACTTCATCTGGCTTAAATACCGTTGTTACACAGGGTGGCGTCACCGCAGGAAAACAAGCTTTCGACATTACAGGAGGGACGAGGCCAGGGAACGGGGCTAACTTGTTCCACAGTTTTGGAGAATTTAGTGTGGGGTCGTCTGCGGCTGCCAATTTCATCAATGAGACTGCCCTCTCGACCTCCAATATTTTGAGCCGGGTAACTGGTGGAACTCCCTCGAACATATTTGGAGAGATCAATACGACCAGCTTTCCTGGTGCCAACTTATATCTGATCAATCCATCTGGAGTGATCTTCGGACAGACAGCAACGTTAAACGTCAGCGGCTCGGTGATCGCGAGTACGGCGGATTCCATACGATTCGCAGATGGCCGCCGCTTCAATGCAGTGCCAGGGCCTCAAGACGCATTGCTCTCCAGTGCACCGATTGCAGCATTTGGGTTCCTCGGTCCAAATCCGAAGCCAATCGTGATTCAAGGGGCCACATTGCAGACGGAACAATTCCGTGGGGATCATGCCAAGGCGCTATCGCTCGTGGGCGGCGATATCGTTATTGAAGGAGCCACGATCAAAGCCTCTGGCGGGATCGATCTGGTCAGTGTCGCGGCGCAAGGCGAAGTCTCCACCGAAGCCGGTGCAGGCGGGTTAGTACCCGATATGGGCCGTATCACACTTGAGGATGCAATCTTAGACACGACGCGCGCCACCGAACCGTTCTTTCCTCCCAGGCAGGCGGGTTCGATTGACATCCGCGGAGGGGACCTTGTCATGGAACGATCCACGGCAAATGCGGTTGGCGAAGTCATACCGGGGTTAGGTGCGAATAGTGGGAATGTCACCGCGACCATTACGGACACGATTCACCTCACAGATAGTCACATAGCGAGTGGTAATCAGCCTGCCGTCGTTCATTTGGAAGCTGGGCACCGGATTCACCTGGATAACAGTACGGTGGAATCGAATAGTCAGAAAGGTGATGTAATTCCTGGAGGCGCTGTTTCACTTCATGCCCCTTCCATTGTTCTTGAAGGCTCTCAACTCAATGCACGTGGGAATAGAACTCCTGGCGAGCCTATCGGGCTTTGTTGCGACACGCCGGGCGGTTCAGTAAGCGTCCAGGGTGATCACATTCGGCTCCTGGATACCTCTAGCGTTAGTGTCAATGGCTTAGGAGCGGGTACAGCCACGATCAATGCCACCGAGACGGTACGTCTGGACCACTCTCAGGTCAGTGCAGATACCACTGCAAATGCTCGTCCTGGCAGTATTTTGATCTCGGCGGGTGAAGCAGTTCGTCTCAATCATGCTGACGTGTCTGCCGACAGCGTTGCAATTAATTTCGCGGCTGGGACTATTGTAATCGAGGGCGGAAGGGTCCTCGCGGGCGAAGACAGTTCGATATCAGCGAAATCATCAAGTCCGCTGGGAAGCGAGGTTCACTTAAGTGCCAAGGGCACGGTGCGTTTAGACGGCAGCACTATTGATGTCGCGCCGCAGGGGCAGCTCGGCGGTCCAGCGCGGCAGGCTGGCACTATCAGTCTCCACGCGGGAGATTCGGTCCAGCTTCGGAATGGCACGGTATTGGCCGCTGACAATGCCGGTACTGGGAATGCAGGAGAAATTATTCTTCAAGCCGGCGGCACCGTCGTCATCAACGCGAGCCAGATTACCGTGGAAGGACGAGATGGTCAGGCGGGTGAGATTAACATGTCGGCTGGCGAAGAGGCGCGAGTGATCAATGGCAGTTGGCTCAGTGTGAATAACAATGGCGTCGGGGATGCGGGGCTGTTGACCATGGAGGCGGGCACAACATTCCTGGGACAGGATAGTGTGTTCTTAGCTCAAACGGGCGAGGGTCATGGCGGCACGATTGTAATTACGGCTCCTGTCCGTGTGCGTCTGACGAATAGCGGTATCGCTACTGGGGTGGGAGGTTCGCCAACCTCAGTAGGCGGGACAATTAAAATCAGTTCTCAGGCAGGTAGCCTTGAGAACAGTCAAGTGTCGAGCAATGCTGTTCATGGCACGGGCGGTAGGATCATAATCAGGGCGAATAATCTTCGCGTTGATGAGCCAAGCACTGTGGAAGCCGTCTCCCTGACAGGAGGAACGAAAGGGACTTTTACAGTAGAACCGTTTTCGCCGTGATCGACATAAAGGCCGACAAAGGATGTTAGCGCCCAAAATGACGGGGGTACAGGGGGGGAACTATGTGCGGAACCGGGGGCTGACGCTTCGTCCATTACAAGTCAAAAATTATCGCCTTCTGGACGGTTTCTAGCGGCTATGACACGTACAAGGTGAGACCTTCAAAGCTAAGCAGACTGGTCCATTTTCCTGTCGCAAGTGGCTGCATTGAGGGACAGGGTCTTCACCTGGCAGCCAATAGCGGGACCCGTTTCCGGGCGCCCGTGACGCAGGAGGAGTGTTTCCTTATTGCGCAGTATGTGATGAGTCTGTCGAACGT
>DAISKX010000475.1:0-3812 GCA_036820725.1 Nitrospiraceae bacterium | reverse complement strand
GTGAACGCCAGCGAGGTGCACGGTGCGAAGAATTGACGCATCCGCTGCAGCTGGGTGAGCGCATCGATGCAAAGACCAGGTTTCCGATGTGCAAGGATAAGGATATGGTGTATCAGGCAATCACATTTTTCTAGCCGGACGCATCTATGGCGCTGCTCTCATCTAGGTCGATACTGAGTTGACGCAAATGGTCGGGGCAGATGCTATGGGTCTCCCGCCGATCACACAACGGCTCCTTCTCGCGAATCATTGCGGGCCGGCCTTCGATTTTGCACCAGGAGCAGATGACTTTCATCCGGTTCGTTCCAGGTCTATCGGGTCCACATCTGTCGATTGTGAGCGATGGCCTCAGCAAGACGTACGCCACGCGAATTTTTAGAATTAACCCCGCATAATTCCTTGCGTAAATGCGCCCGGATAGCCGGCACGGTGTATCCGGATGGGGGATCATCGTATCTTCCCGGATACCACTTCCCGCTGTTTCTTGACCTCGCCTACCCTGCATGCTAGGTTGCCGGTCCTTCATGAAGACCCAACGCTCGAAACAATTATTCCAAGCGGCGCAAGAGCTCATTCCCGGCGGCGTGAACAGCCCCGTGCGGGCATTTCGCTCGGTCGGCGGTCAACCACGTTTCATCAAACGGGCGAAAGGGTCGCGCCTCTACGATGCAGACGGAAACAGCTATATCGACTATGTGCTCTCGTGGGGACCGATGATCCTGGGTCATGCCCCCCTGTCCGTGGTGAAAGCGATTCAGCGGGCCGCAGCGAACGGCACCAGTTACGGCGCACCGACGGAATTGGAGATCAAATTGGCAGGCATGATCCGGGACGCGCTGCCGTCCATGGAGCAACTCCGGCTGGTCAGTTCCGGGACTGAAGCGGTTATGAGTGCCATCAGAGTGGCACGCGGATTTACCAAGCGCGATGGCATTCTCAAGTTCGAAGGTTGTTACCACGGCCACAGCGACTATCTTCTCGCAAAGGCCGGGTCCGGTTTAGCGACGCTCGGAATCCCGGACTCACCGGGAGTCCCTGCAGATTTTACCCGGCATACGCTCACCGCACCCTATAACGATCTCGGCGCCGTCCGGCAGATCATTCGCGAACATCACGCATCGCTCGCCTGCGTGATCGTGGAGCCTATCGCAGGAAATATGGGTGTTGTTCCGCCGGCACCGGAGTTTCTGCCGGCCCTGCGGCGCCTCACCGAAGAACACGGCATGCTGCTGATTTTTGACGAGGTAATTTCGGGATTCCGGGTGCAGTACGGAGGCGCTCAGACGCTCTTCGGCATCACGCCGGATCTCACCGTCCTGGGGAAAATTATCGGGGGAGGATTACCGGTCGGCGCCTACGGAGGCCGTCGGGACATCATGAGCCTAATTGCACCGTCTGGACCGGTATACCAGGCCGGCACGTTGTCGGGGAATCCCTTGGCGGTGACGGCAGGCATCGAAACGTTGAAACGGTTGAAGTCTCCCGGCGTGTATCGGAAACTGGAGCAGGGCTCATCCGAGCTGAGCGAAGGGATCGGTGCGGCTGCGCGAAAAGCCGGCATCGCGCTTGCTCAAACCCGCATCGGGTCGATGATGGGAGCGTTCTTTACGAAAGGGCCGGTCACGGATTGGAGTTCCGCGAAGCAATCCGACCAGCAAGCCTATGCGAAATTCTTCCACCGCATGCTGGATCGCGGTGTGTATTTCGCACCCTCGCAATTTGAAGCGTCGTTTCTCTCCCTCGCCCACACTCCAAAAGATATCGAGCACACTATCCGAAGCGCCCACGTCGCGTTCAAGAAGCTGTAAAGCGCGGTTCCTCGTTCGCCTGATCCAACACGTCAATCGCCAAGCGTCATTCGTCAAACGTCACTCGTCAACCGACAATTGAGAAACAACGCTCCCTTCTTCACGAATGACGAATGACGGTTGACGGGCTTTCCCGCCCCTCCACGGTCCTTATTCGTCGTCCTCGTCCTCCGCATCCAACACTTCCTGGCGTTTCTGTTCTTCCATCGCGTTATGTAACAGCATGCGGATGAACATCGAATAAAGCGAGCCCTTCTCCAGCGTCCCGCCCGGCGGAATGGCGATCTTGCCTTCCTTGATCATGCGGTCCATCCAAACCTTCTGATCCGGGGCGATCAAGATCGGAATTTCCACCAGCCCCACTCTTCCCATCATATCCATGGTCTAATCCTCCGTCATTCGTCAATCGGCATTGGTCAACGGCCGGTTCGTATCTCGTCGTTCGTATCTCGTATCTCGCGAGAAAAGACCATCGGCAGTTCATCCCAAACGAGATACGTTTCACGAGCGACGAGGAACGTCTTACGACATGCCGATTTCAGCACGCAGGTTTCCGGGAAGTCAAGGTGCGCAGATATCTCACAACCTTGAATCGAGTAATCCCGGAACCGATCCCGACATTGCTTTGTGTAAACCATACCGGGAATCAAGAATGTACCTCCTTCGTAGTCGCGCCGCCAAGGCTGTATCTATTTCACAGTTGGAGTTATCGGGACAGATACAGAACACAGCGACGAAACCGTTCTGAACGTCCCTGAATAGAGATCCAGGGAACATCTGTGATCCCCGGCGATGCTATTCATCACGCCCATCTTATTGAAAAAACAAACGTCCGCTTTAGGTGCGCTCATCGATCGACCTCAATAAAGATCGAACATATGCCTCGACCTACTTGGCATGTATTCTGCTAACTACGCTAATCCGTGTTACCTGGAATTTTTGTTGGAGGAGGAGCATGAGAGGTCGTAGGTCTCTGATGGTTGTTGGTGGAATAGCCGCCCTGTTGGCGTTCCCGTCGCTCACCGACGCGTTGCTTCCAAGCGATCCCGTCTCAACGCTTTCCACGTATGTTCCCGCCAAGCAGCCGGAACTTTCCTCGATCGCGTTGCATTGTGAGGGCTGCACGCTGCTGGTTCCAGAAAAGCCTCCAGCCAAAGTGGGAAGCCGCGGCTTCCATCGCCCTTCCCGCCATTCGACTTCGAATTACAAAACTGTGAAAAGTGGAAAACATCTGAAGCTGAAGCCGCCAGGACCTCGGACCACACGCCATACCACTCCTGCCTCCCTCCCTCGACGCGCCCTCTCACGCCTTGGCCTGCAGGCGCAGCACTTCGAAAGCTGGCAGGTTCAGGTGGTGGACGGCGATACGATCCGATATGGGACAGAGCGTATTCGACTGCGCGGCCTGAACGCACCGGAATTATCCGAGCCGGGCGGCATCGAAGCGCAGCAGCGACTTGCGGAACTCCTCCGCGAAGGCAACATCAGCATCGTTCCGCATGGGAAGGATGTTTATGGGCGCATGCTCGCCGATGTATTTATCAGCGACCGCAACGTGGCGGAGATCATGACGAGCGAAGGATTCGGGAAGCGGGGCTAGCGCTCGGGCGGAAAAGTCGTCACTCGTCAAACGTCATCTGTCAATCGTAATCCCTGAACATACCACCCATGATCAATACTCATATTTTGAATCCAGGTGGACGCAGGTATGCAGGTCGTGGATCAGCTAGGATGAGTCCCTTGGCTGGCTCGGTTAAACCGAATACAGCGGCGGACCGACACGGACGGCCAGGCTGCGTTCATGACAGCGTTTTCACAGAAGCGATGCTTGACAGAGATTCTGTAAGTGAGGATAGTGTCGGCGACTCGGGCCCGACACAACCGGAATTCTACACCAATAGGCCACCGACATGAGCATTCGCTGTTGCAGCTCATTAATAGCCAGGCGCAACTAGTGTTGCGTCCCGGAAATACGTTCACAAAGTCGGCGGACCTTGGCCAGGA
>DAISKX010000474.1:0-3816 GCA_036820725.1 Nitrospiraceae bacterium | reverse complement strand
TTCACGACGCGCTGAATAAAGCGCGTCACGGTTGTGAACGCCGCTGAGACGGTGAAGCGGCGGTGTCTTGTGAGCACCCAGTGTCCCCTGAGCGGGCCGTGTCCCGTGAGCACCCGGTGTCCCGTGAAGCGACGGGGTCTTGTGAGCGTCCAGCGTCTCCAAGCGGCACCATGCATCAGATCCTATTCGCTTGCTACTATGGCCTGGACCTCGAATGGCTTGCAGTGCTCTGCGTGCTCTGATTGAGCTGATGAGTCCCATGAAGTACCACCTCGTGCTCGCGTCGTTTAAGGACAACTCGTCCCAACTCTGCTGACAACTTGTGCCGCGTTCCCCTCTATAAAAAAAGGCTGCAGCATTCAATATACATACACATCTGAACCTTACGCCGTCTTCAGAGTGGTCTTCATCTTGCTTAAACTACATCCGTTCCCGTGCGCACTTAACCGATGCCTACAATGAATCACAATTAAACACGAGGTGTTGTATGCAAGTATCGAAGAGTCTTGTCATGCTGGCATTGTGTCTAGGCAGTGTACCGACGATCGCGCTCGGAGAGGAACCGTCAACGCCGGTCCCTGCGCAGGCGACGTTCCCACCGTCCGAGAAGTGCACCACCAATACACCCTGTCGCAACGTTGCGGGAGAGATCGTCAGGATTGAAGAGTCGTATTGGATTCAACTCCCAAACGGGCAGCAAACTCATATACGGGTCAAGCCCGATACAAAGATCGATTCTCGCGTCAAGATCGGAGATAGCATTGCGGCCCAATTAACTTCGAAGGGTGATGCGGAAGCCGTGATTAAATTAAATGACAAGCTCAAATCTCTTGACCTTCCAGTTCCTTCAAAAGACTTGGGCGACTTGCGATAGCCATACGACGCTGGTCGTTCATGATGCACAGCCACCGATTCTTCAGCCTACTGGTGATGGGGGCCAGCATGATATTGTTTACCTCTATGCCCTTCGCTCACAGCCTTAAGGAAGTGGAACAAGCCTTCGAGGGCTTTCCAGGAGAGATCCCGCTTGATCTTGTCGAAGCCACGCAGATTTTCACGGACTCCGCGGGAGCGAACTCCATCCGGCAAAAGGCTCACGAATCGCAACATCAACTCATCCAGGCTCATTTGCGTGCACTAACACACCGGAAATGTTCAGAGGTGGCCGCCTCCCTGGCTCACCTGGATAAACAAATAGTGCAGCAACGCGATCAGGGGCAGAAGAGCGAGGAAGAGAGGCTGCGCACTCTACGAGACGTAGCGCAAACGTTTCTTGCAGCGAACTGCCGCTCACAATGACCCCTCCCTCGAGAACGCCGATATGACCAGATTCGAGACGAACAACCCCGTGTCGAGAACCTCTAGCGGGGGGTTCACTGAACTCCCCAGCTAAGATGAAAACTCTTCCGATTGTTTGGGCTGAGGGTCTAACTCCGACCTAGAATTCTATCGTGGCCTTGCAGAGGGTACACTTCCACATGCGAGCGGTACGGGCACCGGCAGGGTCCGCGCGTGGCTCGATCGACTGCATCGGCTCAATGCAACGATAACAGTGCGGAACGTCGTCGATAGTAATGTTCCATTGGATCTGTTCCGATGTTCCACGTCGGCCATTCTGATCAAAGCAGAGCAGCGCACGTCCCATCATCTCCTCGATGACCTCATCTGGAGTCGGCTGTGGTGCAAGTGTGGCAAGTCCGATCTGCCGTCCATCGATTTCCACCAAGGACTGACCAACCTGCCATAGCCCGTCCAAATTGCGGTTGATCGGTATGTTCGCTCGGAGCATAGATGCGGTCACTGGCTAGTTCCCTTCAGCAACGATCCCTTGGATTTTTAGGCCTTTCTACCCGAACCCGAGGAACCCCCATGCTGGAGATGGTCCACGATCGGAGATCAGGCCGCGACATTTAATCGCTGTAGCGCCGGCGCAGATAAAAACGATGGTGACACGCCCAGCAACGAAACGGATAGCGTCCGAGAATGTGTGCCACGAAATCACGCCATCCCACCCGTTGCGATCGGCGGACTGTCCCACTACAAAGGGGGCACCTTAGAGTAGAGACTCGAGTCCATATGTTCGCAGTGTCGGACGACATGGCGCGCCCAGAAGGCTACCCCTGGAGAAATTTTTGGCTTCGGTCGACGCCGAATTACATATTCCTATCAAACGCTGCCTTCTTTCACTCCCGACTTCCCGGGGAAAATCGAAAACCTAAAATCTCACACCGGACTTTGCATCGTTGATTGCCGCTAATACTCAGCGCATCCTTCCCGCTGATTTCGAGAGCTTGAATATGGGATTTCTGCAGCAGACCTATCACCTTCAGCGCTGCGTCAATGTCGCGTGCCTTATTCCACATCGCCGAGTGTATCTCATCAATTGGCTCCTTGAATGCAATCACTACTTCAAGTTTTTCGGTTAACGTAATCCAGGCCACTTTTGTGGAATCGAGAGAGATGACATGCAAAGAAGATGTACCCCTATCCTGCCCAGCCGCGCCTCCAATGAACCACCAGAGTAAGATGACGGCGAGGCTGATGGTGCGGAACCAAAACCATCTCACCATGAACATTGGCATATGAACCATGAAGGGGTCATAGAAAGATTCGAGAGCCTATCCCATGAACGTGCTGCATGGAGAACTGCGCATACTTCATCCTGAAAGCCCTTTGATCGTCAGTTTCAAATAACGACCCTATTGTCGGACATCATTCGGTGGATAGAACGCCGCACCATTCCCCGTCGTAGATCGCTATCAAACGGTCCACAATATAATACCCTCGGGCGCCCTTCCGAATCGCTGCTTCCAGTCGCTCGCGATGTAATACGTAGGACATGACCATCACAGGGAATCTCGCCCCGCTGTTGTGGAGGCTTCAGACACCGATACCGCATCATAATACTGCATAGTTGAGAGGTAAGAATATGCCGTCAAATTTGGATTTCTTCAACCATTGATTGTCCAGGATTTGGGCATGTCCCCCTCAAAACCGCAGGCAGCACCAAGAAGTGGTCGATAACTCCGGCTAACCGGGATGCCCGAACGGAATTCCCCTCAATTCTTATTCTTCGTCACCAGTATCCATTGCCTTAGCTGCCAGGCGTCCCAGCATTCCAGAGAGGACAGGCGCATTCACATCTCGCCACTCGCCGCTGAGGAAGTGAAATTTCCACTACAAAACGCTCGCACAGCAAGGACGCGGTGGAATGATAGTCACTAACAACTTGTCATCAAATGATGCGCTCCGAAGCAATGCGCCGCTATGAGAACCCTGCGAACCAAAAAGAGTTGAAACCAAGAAAGGATTGCGTTCAAAATACAGCGTTGAGGTCATGGGAACCGTAGAATTTAGCCCTGTCCTGAGACAAATACCGATGGATGGTGCTATGTGATCCGTTGTGATTCCCGCCATGTTGAGTGTATTGCCGCATCTCCGCTGAGAACCGCTAACCATTTCGATTCAAAGGAAGCCTGGAATGAGTGACCCTGCTGTCCAAGTGGAGCAGATTTCTAAAGTATAAGATTGGTGCGAACCACGGCAAGCAAGGTCTCGTCGGGCGTGTTGCCATGATGGCCAGACGCGCGGTCACTCGAACGACTGAAGCATGTCCCGAGCAGGAATTGTGGGCCCTGCGTGACGTGTCATTCGACATCCAACAGGGCGAGGTTTTCGGCATCATCGGCGCCAATGGTTCTGGAAAAAGTACCTTACTCAAGATCCTATCCCGGGTGACGGATCCCACCAGGGGAAGAGCCATTCTAATTGCGCGGGAGTTCCCCACCTGTAAGGGTGGGGGTGAGAGCGAGGAAC
>DAISKX010000473.1:0-3817 GCA_036820725.1 Nitrospiraceae bacterium | reverse complement strand
CGTCACGAAGTCCCCGATCTCGGCGGTTTCTCCAATCACGACACCCATACCGTGATCGATGAAAAATCCTACGCCGATTCTGGCGGACGGGTGAATCTCAATTCCGGTGAACCAGCGAGCCAGCTGAGAAATAGCCCGAGGAAAGAACGGCACCCGGTGCACCTTCAGCCAATGCGAGACCCGATAGGCCAGAAGGGCATGGAAGCCCGCGTAGGTCAGGATCACCTCAACTTTGCTGGTCGCGGACGGATCTCGATCAAAAACTGCTTGAAGGTCCTGACGAATCATCCTGACCATCGTGTCGCGTCCCCGCAGCTGAGCGATCGCTCACCGCGCGATCAAACACATAGCTTGAGCGGCGATGGCTTCCTCCCGTCCCACGGCATCCAACCCTTCTCCGCTTTTCACTTTGACATTGACGACATCCGGATCCACTTTCAAGACGGTGGCGATCTTCTTTTGCATGGCGGCCAAATGCGAGCTGAGTCTTGGGGCCTGGGCAATAATCACGGTATCCACGTTCACAATCTGATACCCCTTGCGCTCGAGTTTCGCCATGACATCTTCCAGAAGCGTCAGGCTGGATATGTCCTTGTACCGCTGATCGCTGCTAGGATAGTGGCGGCCGAGATCCCCCTCTCCCATCGCCCCCAACAATGCATCACAGACCGCGTGCACAAGCGCATCGGAATCGGAGTGGCCGAGCAAGCCCTTGGAATGGGGAATCTCGATCCCCCCGAGGATAAGCGGTCTTCCCGGCACTAATGCATGAATATCGTATCCACAGCCGACCCGCATGTTGTGCATCAGACATGACTCCTGTGCCATTCAGGCCTAGCCGCCAAAATTGCCTCGCCGATGACAAGATCTTCCGGCCTGGTCACTTTGATATTTTCACCGCTTCCTTCAACAACCATGACCGGGCGCCCCAACAATTCCACCAAATGCGCATCATCCGTTGCATGAGTCCTGTTCGTCCGGGCCTTCGAATGCGCCTCTTCAAGCCAGTCCCGCCTGAAGGCTTGAGGAGTTTGCGCCAACCACAACGGACTGCGATCAACCGTACGCTCCACGAGACCCTCCTTGGTGACCTGTTTCACGGTATCTCGCATTGGAAGAGCCACGATCGCTGCGCCATGGACTCTGGCCTGATCGACGACCTGTTCGATCATATCCTCCGTCAGAAACGGTCTGACCGCGTCATGAACCACGACAATTTCGGTGCCGGTACGGACTTCCGCCAGCGCCTGCCGTACGGAATCCTGTCGATGTTCACCCCCGGACACGATTTTCGTCACTTTGGCAAAACCGTGTGGAACCACGATGTGATCGAGACAGTACTGCCGATCCGATTGTGGGACCGCAAGAATGATGTCCTCTATCACGGGCGACGATTGCAGCACCCGGAGCGCGTGAACGATTAAGGGTTGACCTGCGAGTGACAGAAACTGTTTGGCGATAGGACCTCCCATTCGGAGGCCCTGTCCGGCAGCTGGAACCAGCGCCACGACCCTCGAGTTCACATATGACCCTGCTGGCGTGATGGAAAGCTGTGTCATGGTCCTGCGTGGATCAATCAAGCCGGTATGGCGCCAGGGAACGACTCATCTCGGTAGAGAACTCTCGCGCGGACAAGTAACCGTGCACTTTCCCCTTCTCCGTCGCATCATCAGCCGCGCGCCACCTGATATTCTTCCCGCTCTGCTTCCTCTTTCAGCCGGGTAAAAATCATGCGTCCTGCGGTTGTCTGCAGAACGCTGGTCACAATGACATCCACGTTGCGCCCGATACAGCGGCGTGCATTGTCGACGACAATCATCGTCCCGTCGTCCAAATACGCCACCCCTTGGCCCGCCTCTTTTCCTTCCTTGAGCACGAAGACGCGAATCGTCTCTCCCGGCAGCACCACCGGACGCAAGGCATTGCACAGCTCATTGATGTTCAATACACGGACGCCCTGCAGTTCGGCAACCTTGTTTAAGTTGAGATCGTTGGTAATGATGCGGCCGCCGACTTTTTTGGCCAGTACGACCAACTTGGCATCGACCTCTTTCACGTGAGGGAAATCTTCTTCAATGATCCGCACATCCAAATCCGCCATCTTTTGAATCTTATTGAGAATGTCGAGGCCGCGACGTCCCCGCGCCCGCTTCAATGAATCGGAAGAATCGGCGATATGCTGGAGTTCGTTCAAAATGAAGTGGGGAACGAGAAAAGGACCTTCAAGAAATCCGGTTTCGCACAGGTCCGACACGCGCCCATCAATGATGACGCTGGTATCCAATAACTTCGCGTTCGTGCCCTGGCCGGACGAACCGGTCCCGCCATGACGGCCTTCCGTAAATCGTTCCTTTCCGAACTGAGCGCCGAGCACGAGCCCCAAATACGGTAACCCCAGGAGAAGGACGAGGCCACCGATATGGAACAGAAACGTCTCGACGTCGAACACGGCACTACCGACCCACTCGACCAGACCCGTGAGAAGCAGGCCTGCAGCCAGCCCCATAGTCCCCCCGACAATGATACCGAATGATAATCTTCGTAGTGCATGCTCACCCGCTATGATCAGTGCTCCGGTGACTGCCCCAATGCCAAAGCCGGTTAACAAAAACTCCGTGCTTGCATCCTTCGCACGAAGGAACAAAGCCATGCCGGCTAAAGCACTGAGAAGGACGAATATGGCGCGTTGTACCATACTTCCACCTCCTCCAACATGACGTCCGTCAGCCCACATGATGCCCGACGTCACGGCCGTAGCGTAAGATAGATCGTCCGCCCCTGCCGTTTCAGCAAGAGTAAGACGGACTGATCCTTTGATAAATTTGACGCAAGACGCTCGTAGGATTTCAACGATGTCACAGGCTTTCTATTCACTTCTATGATGACGTCTCCTTCCCGCACCCCGACTTCGTCAGCGGGGCTGCCGGGTTTGACACGGACAACGATCACGCCGCGTTCCGTCGACTTCAGATTGTGTCGGCTGGCCAGCTCGTCGGTCAATTCCTTGACCTCGATATCCGATAGAAGACCGGCCGGAGCGGCCGATTCGCCGGATTCCTCCTGGCCGGCTTGCGTCAAGTTCTTCGGTTGCTCACCGATCGTCAGTTCGGCGGTTTTCGCCTTCTTCTCACGGATGAACTTAATCGAGACTTTCTTTCCGACGACGGTCTGAGCAACCGCATTGCGGAGCTGAGTCGGAGAATCCATAGACTTGCCGTCGTATTCCAGAATGAGGTCACCTCGTTCAAAGCCGCTCTTTTTCGCCGGACTATCGTCCATCACGTCGCTGACCAAGACTCCCTTGGTCTCTTTCGGCACACCGAATTGGGTGGCCAGTTCGGGAGTCAATTCCTGAATGGACACACCCAGCCATCCTCGCACCACCTTTCCGTGCTGAACCAACTGCGTCATGATGGAGTTCGCCATGTTGCTCGGCACGGCGAAGCCGATCCCCATGTTTCCACCGCTCTGGCTGTATATTGCCGTGTTGATCCCCACCAACTCGCCCCGAACGTTGACGAGCGCACCACCTGAATTGCCCGGATTGATCGCGGCATCGGTCTGGATGAAATCCTCGTACTCTGCAATTCCTGCAGAACGCCCAAGGGCGCTGACTATGCCTAATGTGACCGTTTGGGTGAGACCGAATGGATTGCCGACGGCCAGGACAAATTCGCCGACCTCAAGCTTATCGGAATCTGCCCAGGGGACCGTCGCCAGACCGCTCGCGTCAATTTTCAAGACGGCCACATCGGTTTTCGCGTCGGTCCCGATCAACTTGGCCTTAAATTCCCGCTTATCGGAGAGAAACACCTTA
>DAISKX010000472.1:0-3818 GCA_036820725.1 Nitrospiraceae bacterium | reverse complement strand
GTATAGGTTTTCGAGACCGTCCGAATCGGCCACTCTCGCACCTCTCCCCCTTGGCCTTCTCGCATGCAGCGGGGCAGCTTAACGTGAGGACGGAAAATTTTCAAACGAAAATCTCACCGAACAGGCCAGCGTAACTCAAACCGAGGGAAGTCTGCGCAAGCCGGAGTTGGACGAAAAAGCGAATCCGTTTTGTGATGATAGAACCGTGCCTTAGACTCACATGAAAGCGGCCAGGCTCGTCGCAGCGGCGTGTCGGCGGTTGGAGTAGAAGCCTTGATAATGCGGGCTAGCTCAGAAGCCATCACACATTCCGAAATCTGATCTTCTCGCATAAGAGATACGCGAATGGTCGCACCCGACTCGACAGCAATAGGCCGATCTTTTTGTTGGGGTCCATCTCGCAGGACGTTACTTCCGTTCTGAGTTCATTGTGACAGGCCATTCGGTTCACTCACTCCTGTCTGACAGCACCTTGATCGAACTCCTACTTAACCGGGCTCGCGAGCAGCCCGATCTCCCGGCTTACATCTCTTTGAAAGACGGCCTCACTGTTG
The DNA here is from genome assembly GCA_036820725.1 of Nitrospiraceae bacterium. Lineage (GTDB taxonomy): Bacteria > Nitrospirota > Nitrospiria > Nitrospirales > Nitrospiraceae > DASSBQ01. Next base: position 3,264 of record DAISKX010000472.1, on the reverse strand, counting down.
ATCGGACCCTCAGCTACGCCGAGCTCGATCAGAAGGCCCGTGCGATCGCCGTGTTCTTGCGGCAACGGTTTCAAGCCGGAGATCGGCTGTTGTTGATGCACCCTCCCGGTCTGGAATTCGTCGAGGCTTTCTGGGGATGTCTCTATGCCGGCATGGTGGCGATTCCTGTGCCTCCGCCGGATGCATTCCGGGTGAAGCAAAGCGGCCGGCGTTTAACCGCTATCGCTCAGGACGCTCAGGCTGCCGGTGTGCTGACTGTGCAGGAAACAATGACCCTGTGCAAAGAGTCCATGTCGGAGGGATTGTTAGGCAAACCGGATTCATGGATTCTCAGTGACACCATCGGTTTCGAGGGAGCAGAAAGCTGGACCTGCCCTCCCAGGCATGCACATGACGTCGCCTACCTTCAATACACATCCGGCTCAACCTCCTCTCCGAAAGGAGCGATGGTCAGTCATGGCAACCTGACGCATCACTGCGGCTGCATTACCACGGCGGGACAGTATCGCGATGATGCGGTCACCCTCTCGTGGATGCCGCATTATCACGATTATGGTCTCGTCAAAGGAATCCTTCATCCCGTGTGGATCGGACGTCCTGCCTATCTGATGTCCGCGGTGACATTTCTGAAGCGTCCGCTCCGCTGGCTGCAAGCCATTCAGCGCTACCGCGTCACCCATAGCGGAGGGCCGAATTTCGCATTTCGCCACTGCGTGGCGATGACGACCCCTGAAGACCGCGCTGCTCTAGACCTATCGGGATGGTACGTTGCGAGTTGTGGCGCAGAACCGATCGTCAGCGAGACCATGCACCGCTTTATCGAAGCCTTTGCTCCATCCCGCTTCCGGGCGGAGGCCTTTTATCCGGCGTACGGGATGGCGGAATACACCTTGCTGATTGCTCTCAAGCCAGGCGGTGAACGGCCAAAGGATCAGGAACTCGATGCCTCTTTTCTTGAAGAAGGGCTTGTGCAAGTTGCGACAACGGGGTCTTCCGGTCGGCGTACTGTAGTCAGTTGCGGCCGCCCCGTCGGCGATACGACCGTGGTGATCGTCGATCCTCTCACCAACAGGCGATGTCCTACGGATGCAGTCGGGGAGATCTGGCTCGCCGGGCGCAGCGTCACCCAGGGGTATTGGAATAAACCGACGGAAACGGAACTGACCTTTCACGCAGTCATCGCGGACACACAGGAGGGACCGTTCTTACGGACCGGCGATCTAGGGTTTATCAAGGATGGTGAGCTGTATGTCACCGGTCGTCTGAAAGACCTCATCATTATCAGGGGAAGAAACCACTATCCTCAGGATATCGAATGGACCGTCCAACAGTGCCATCCGGCCTTGCGGGCCGGCAACGGCGCTGCCTTCTCGGTGGTCGGGGAAGGGGGCGAAGAGCGCTTGATCGTCGTGCAGGAGATCGAACGTCTCAAGGACCCTCTGGACCTGCAGGAGCTTATTGGACAGGTTCGACAGGCGGTGGCGGAGCATCATGACGTATCGGCCGACACTATACTCCTCATCAAGGCCGGCACGATCCCGAAGACCTCGAGCGGCAAGATTCAGCGGCAGGCCTGCCGTCAGGCGTTCAACGCACATGAACTGACCGTTGTGATTCAGGACACAGTGACGAGTGCATCGTCGGATACCGTTCCGGTTATGGCGGTTACGGGGAAATTTCGCGCGCTCCCGGTATCGGAACGAAAGTCCTTCCTGGAGGGCTATCTGGAACGGATGATTAGCGGACTGTTGGGCTGTGAGGCCGGCCGGGTGAAGGGTCAGCCATTAAGTCGCCTGGGAATCGATTCTCTCAAAGCGGTCGAATTGATGCATCATGTGGAGTCGGCGTTCGGCATCACCGTATCTCTTACGGTGTTCCTGGGTGAAGAAACGCTCGCCGATGTGGCTGCCCTGATCCTCAGGCGGGCAGCGAGCGTCAATGACACACCATCGGAAGACTCTGATGCAGTCGGGGAGGGGTCCAAGCCTCATACCCTCTCTCACAACCAACTTGCGCTCTGGGTGTTTCATCAATTGGAGCCCGAGAGCGCGGCCCCGAATGTGTCCGTGCTCATCGGTGTTCCATCGAATCTTGACGAGAAGATCCTTCGGGCAGCGGTGGGAGAACTGGCACAGCGACATCCCATGCTGAGGACGACATATGAAATGGGGAGCGATGGGCCTTGCCAACTGGTTCATCCGTCGCTGTCGCCGGATTGGGACATGACCGATGTGTCACAGTGGGTGTGGGATCGTGTTCGACGGGAGGCCATGAAGGCAGCGGAACGGCCTTTCGATCTCTGCCGTGGCCCGCTGTGGCGCGTTCATCTCTTTCGTCATCACGAGCATGCATTCGTGCTGCTGGTGTCGCATCATATTGCAGTTGATGGATGGTCGATGACCCTGTTGGTCGACGAACTGAAGCACATCTATCAAGCGATGCAATCCCGCGTCACGCTGCCTGCCGCATCATCGAGCGCCGGGTATGGACAGTTTGTTGCCTGGCAGCGCGAGCTGTTGGCCGGTGCACGAGGGCACGAATTAGCGATGTACTGGCAGGGACAATTGGCGGGCGATCTACCTCGTTACGATCTCTTGTACGATCGTCCCGGCGCCTCCGCGGTTCGTCCGGACTACCAATGGCAGTCGTTTGCGGTCGATCCGGAATTGCGACAACGATTGGAGGAACTCTCAAGAGCCCAGGGTGTCACGCTGTACGTGCTGTTGTTGAGCGCGCTCGAGATTCTGTTATTCCGGTATACGGGAGTGGAGGATATGTTGATCGGATCACCGACGTTCGGACGGACCCGCGCGCAGTTTGCCGGGACTGTGGGAAATTTTGTCAACGTGCTCGCCCTGCGCGAACAGGTCACAGGTAAGATGACTGTCCGGACTGTGCTGGAGCGCACGCGCCGCACCCTTCTTGAAGCGCTGGATCATCAGGAGTATCCGTTCTCCCTCCTCGCGAATGAACTGCGGAGTGGACGTGATCCCAGGCAGGCCTCGCCGGTCAATGTGCTCTTTACACTGCAGCGCTTTCACATGCTGCACGAACTCGATACGGAAATGACGAACGGACGCGGTAGGCGACCGGCACCGATTCACAACTATGCCTGGGATCTTTTCGTGATCCCGCAACAGGGAGGGCAGTTCGATCTCAGTCTCGAGATGACGGAGTCGGACGCAGGTGTCAGTGGATGTTTCGAATTCCACGCAGGGCTGTTCACGTCCGAATCCATCGGGCGTATGAAGGAGCACTTTCTGC
>DAISKX010000471.1:0-3830 GCA_036820725.1 Nitrospiraceae bacterium | reverse complement strand
GCTGAAGAAAGCTTGGGGCGACGAAGCGTTATACGCTCGCCCTGGTCGATAATAACAAGAAGACCTACCAAGTGATTTTGAAGCTAGAAGGCCTAAAGTTAAGCGCGGCAAGATCCCCTATGCTGTAGGGAGGTTTGCGGCTTAAGTTTTTGGCGAAGCCGCATCGCACGACGGGCGGGGCTATACGATGCCTCCCCTCCGTTTCTTGCTTCCCCACTGACAACGGAATTAGGTAAACTCCACTCCAACCGATGGAGGGACTGCAGATGACAAAGAAAAAGCCGTATGTCGCTCCGCAAATATTTCGAGTTGAGCTAAACCCGGAACAAGCCATTCTTACCGCGTGCAGCATTACTACGAATTCCCTAGCGAACGGTGGGAACCGCGGATGCTACGCGGGTGGCAGTGGATGCAAGAATGGGTCAGGATTGGGACAAAGCAACAGTGGGCCGCGCCAATCATGATCAATCACTTAGCCCAGCCCTGGTCGGTGATGGCAGCCCCTAGTCCGAGTCGATGCAGCCTTGTTCGGGTTTAAGGACGAAACCTTGGCCTATTGGAAATGCCAGTAGAACCCGCTCCTTCCCGCCCGGTTGCACGCCCCATGTAAGTTAGCAAGCCATTACCATCAATGTCGGATCAGCGCCACAGTGCCAAGGATCAACGCCAGCGCAACTATCCCTAATCCCGTCCAGAGCCATGATTTCATCTGAGCGTCGCGTCTTACCAATTCCACGTTCGCCGCGATGTGCTGCGGGGAGCTAGGTTTCCACTGCACCTACCACTTGAGTAACTCCGCCTTCGTCTCTTTTCTAAGGTTGGGGTTCTGCCCCGCTTTTACGGACACCTTATGTAAGGTCCATAATAGGCAAGGAGGGGGTGTCATGGGACAGAGACGGAAGTTTTCAGCAGAGTACAAGCGTGAGGCCGTGGCGATGCTCGACGTGCCGGGTGTGACCGTGAGCCAAATCGCTGCCGAGCTCGGGATTGGGACCAATGTGTTGGGACGGTGGCGACGCGAGTTGCGTCGGCAACCCGCGCGGGAGGCGATAGTCATCTACGTCTCCGAGGAAGTTTGAGGCTGAAATGTCGTCCGGATTGATCACCCCACAAACCCTGCTCCTCTCTGTCTTCGGTTTTCCCGGGAACGTAAGGCTGCGACATGGAAATAAGGGAAAACAAGTACACCTCAAACTCGCATCAACATTGAAAGACCTAGAATATGGCATGCTCAGAAAAGGAGGTCCCTTAATGGATGACGAACATGCTCACCAAGAACTACTTATGGTAATAGAACACGTCTGGCAGGACATAGATGTAATAGTCACGATTTGATTTAACGGACACCGGAAGGCGAATTTCAAAACAGTCTCTGCTGGTTTTCGACTCCGCCCCTAAAATGCTGCTGAGAGAAATCGTTTCATCGTTCGGTGTTACCAGCAACTGATCTTCAAGCAGAGCCTGATCGGAGAACTCACGCGCAAAACTGTCCCCCTCCCATACAGTTCCTGTACACCGCATTACCCTATCCGATCCTTGCGGGCCAATTGTTTCATGGCCTTAAGGATGGCTCGCCGATTGCGTTGTCTTCGATCGAGTAACTCTGTGCATAACCGAGCACTGCGCAGCACGAGCACGACGACCACTGATTTAAAGGCCAGTTATGAATTCAATGTCTTTGATTCTCGCGCGGCTGACCGTGTCAGGACTGACCATTATCGGGCTTCTCATACTGTGGCTCTTCGTCAGGGGGAGTACAGGGATGACAAACAGCGTTCAGCGGCGCCGGACCAGACGGCACACCGTTCTCTTACCTGTGGAGGTTGATGGAAAGAAGGACCTGAAGGGGTTAACCAGCGATCTTTCTCTTGGGGGCTGCAGGATTAACAGTAATCTGGACGTGAGACGTGGGCAGCATCTCACATTGCGGCTGCATCTACCTGGGCAGGAATCTCCTATTGTTGTTGAAAGAGCGGCGGTACGGTGGGTTGTTGAAAAGGGCTTTGGTCTCCAGTTTATCTCTATACTCTCTAGCGAGCGAGAACGTCTGGAGGGATTGTTTCAGTGGGTGGCGTAACAGGCGGTGAGCGATGTTTGGATGCCTTCGATTGTAATTGCTCACATTGGGTTCGCTTGGGCTTTCATCAATGTAGATCAGAACGGGGCTTCGCGTTCATTGAGCGAGGTCTCTCACTCGTTCCTCGGTCGCCTTTTCGGAATTCTGCGTCCGCCGTCAGTACCCTTCCGCATCATACATCGACATCGTCTCTCCTTATGAAGCGCCTTTGTGCTAGACCCCCGAGATGCCGGTCCACATCACCTGCTCGCTCCAGGACCGACTGGTGACGGGACGCCGATCCACAAACCTCACTCGCCCCAACCGTCATTGGCCTCCCTCCTCCGCTTTGAAAGGAGTGGCTCTAGCAGCCTAAGATTCCGACCTGCGGTTTACGAAAACCAGATCAACAGGACTCCACTACCTTGTGGTCGTCCCAACCGTCAAACTCGAACTCGCACAGTTACGATATTGCGCCAGCTGGTCGGCTGTAGGTTTTCCATGTCTCTAACTGAGAAAGAGAATATCCGGCTTACCAACCACGCCGGCCTTTTGCATGGCCTCGCGCAAATCGGATGACTCGGTAAAGGCTTGTGCTCTTTTGAGGTCCTCAGCTTCAAACAAGAGGACCACCTCATTTGGATTGTCGACACTGCGCAACAGATTTTTCTCTCGAAGGCCCGCTTTCTGACGGGCTGCGAGATGAGCATCATAAACAGGTTTCCACTTGGCAAAATCAGCGACGTTGTGACGAACAAGAAGGTGTGTCATGGCTCATAGCTCCTTTTAGTGGGGTATTTTAAAGTTCGCGCAGTATAGCAGCTCGGTATATGAGGTCAATGAAGGTGAATATCCGCTGATTGCTATCAGCTTGGAAAGTGTAAGTGCTCGCAAAGGTAAACAATTTCATCCGTGGTGCCAGGCTGGTGCTAGCCGTCCGCACAGCGTGATAGGAGAGTCGTCATGGCTTAATCGCGAGAAAGGTGGGAAAGATGCCTTGTGAGTCTAGAATGACTTTCATATCTCGGAAGCCCACCTGCTTCAACTGGTCTTGCACCGACTGCCGTGACTTTAGAAATGACTCCCAGAGCGGGTTGATGAGGATTTTCCAGACGAGAATCTGAAGCTGCAAATGTCGTCGGTTGATTCGGTCCCAGCGTCGGATAGAGCGAAATGGTGGGCCTCACGAGAGCGCGCCTTGTCCACCTGATGTTGCGTCACGGTGGCCAGGTACGGCCCACTCGCAAGACCGATCGCAAGAGCATCCGGACAAGGCGAGCCTGTTTTGGCACCAGGCTTGGCACCGATTGAAACGACGGTAATAACTGATTTCTACCTATCTAGACTTTAACTCGGTGTAACTAGTAGTCGGTGGCGAATCTGGAGAAAATCTTGATGCACCGGAATGCGATATCTTCCGTCCTGCATGGCGAAGTTGGTCCGGACGTACCCTTCCACGTCTTCTCTGGTGGGCGCGGATTTAATATCGAGCAAGTTAAGCATGAATTCCGCGACGGCGTAGGCCTTGTCCAGATCAGGTGTGTCGACGTGCGCAGGATCCAGCGTGGTCACGACGTCATACCGGTCTCCGTGCTTGGCCCGGAAGGCCTCAGCGGCCCGGCGCAACTCAAACCGGTGGCCGAAAAAGTGGTGCACCATGTTCATGCACCCACTCTCCCGGTGCTGCAGCACGACGATAGTGACGCCGGTTGGCGCCATCCAGGATACGAGACGTTCCAGGTGCGCCAGCCACTTCTCCGGAGGAATGTAATAG
>DAISKX010000470.1:0-3833 GCA_036820725.1 Nitrospiraceae bacterium | reverse complement strand
GTTTCCGATGCGCGACCGATCGCGCGTTCCGGGAACAGGAACGCCTTCTCGATCGGGAGTTCCAACAGTTTGCCAGCCAATTCGGGCGCGCTTTTCGATTTCAGCGACCAGAAAGACAAGTTGAAGAAAAGTGCGTCCTCGTCGTTAGTCTGGGATCACTGGGCCAGTTGGTCGAGATCATGTTGGTCAAGGCGTTCGAACTGGCCGGGTATCGCCCTGTGGTATTGATGGACTTCGACCGGTGGATGCTCGCTTACTATGAAGAGGTTGGTATCCGGGACGTCATGTACTGGGAGGATGTGCTGGGGTCCATCTCCTATTCAGAGGCGGAACGGATGATGGACGACATCCGCTCGTTTGAGCATCTCGTGAAGGCGGACTATTGCGGTGCGCGAGTCGGGAAGTACGCGGCGTCCACCGCGCTACGCCATCTTCGAGTCGGCCGTGTCGATATGACCGACAAGGCCATACGGATCGCCCTCCTTCCCTTTCTGCACCGGGCAATGTGCTATGCGTTGGCGGCACAGTACATCGTGCGGACCATACGCCCCCAGCTGGTCCTGTCGATGGATCCGGGATATAACCCCAGAGGAGAACTGTTTGACGTATGCTTGGCCGCGGGTATCGATACGGTTACGTGGAATGCTGCGCACAAAAACAATACGCTGATGCTGAAGCGGTATCGCCAGGCCAATCGAGACGTCCATCCGGCGTCGCTCTCATCCGCAACCTGGAATGATCTGAAAAGCAGGCCGTGGACCTCTTCGAACCGGGAATGCCTCCACCGGGAAATTACCGGCACCTATCTGAGCGGGGAGTGGTATAGCGAAGTCGGAACGCAATTCCATACACATATAGAGGAAGCCGGGGAAGTCAGGCGGGCGCTGGCGCTCGACGAACGGAAGAAGACGGCGGTTATCTTTTCGCATATCTTCTGGGACGGGACGTTCTTTTACGGGACGGATCTCTTCGGCAGCTATGAAGAGTGGTTCATCGAAACCATGAAAGTCGCCTGTCGGAATGCTCACGTCAATTGGGTCGTCAAGATCCATCCCGCCAATATCGTCAAAAACGTTCGTGATGGGGTTGACTTCGAGCCGTCGGAGGTGACGGCGATCCGGTCGCTCGGCGGGGCGCTTCCGCCTCATGTGCGGATCATTCAGCCGGATAGCCGGATCAGCACATTGTCCCTGTATTCCGTGATGGATTATTGTGTGACCGTGCGCGGCACAGTCGGGATCGAGGCGGCCAGTTTTGGCATTCCGGTCTTGACGGCAGGGACCGGGCGGTATGACTGTCTAGGATTTACCATTGATTCCCAAACCAAGGTGCAATATTTGAATCGCCTGGCACATATCCAGGACATTTCCCCACTTTTACCTGGGCAGCGCGAACTGGCCGAGAGGTTTGCGTACGGTATCTTCGTTCATCGTCCGTTCCGTTTGCAGTCGGTGACGCTTGAATACCAACGGGATTCCAAGGCTAGTATGCGAACAATGGTCTGCTTGGACGATGTGAAGGATCTCGGGTCGGCATCCGATCTGCGTGTGTTTGCGGAATGGATCCAAAGCGGACGCGAAGATTTTGTGCTTCCTCGACCCTCATTGTAAGGATAATCCTACATAACCCAGGCGGGTTGGGAAGAGCAAGTGTGAAATCGTCGAGATTATTGTGGCCAGAATCTCACATGTGCCCTCGGCGACAAATTCTTTCCAACGATAAAGGCACGATTACCCATTTATTAGCTTACTGCACGTGTCGACAAATAGGAAACAATGGTGATGAGCATTGAGAATCGCACACATTGGGACAGCTGATAATAGTGGAGGGGCGGCCCGTGCATCTTTTCAATTGCATGCAGGACTCTTGCGTCAGGGACATGATTCGCGCATGGTTGTTGGGATACAAGTAGAAGAACGTCCAGAAATTGCACGCATCGGATTTCCTCGGACCATACCGGGAAAGATTCAGCAGAAATTGCTGATGCTGGTTGAAAAATGGACCGGTCTTCAGTATCTCATACAGCCCTTACAACGACGGTTCTTGTCTCACCCCTTTGTGAAAAACGCAGAACTTATACACTTTCACAACCTTCACGGAAATTTCTTCTCGTTTAGAGTTCTTCCTGAATTATCCCAGATTGCTCCTTTGGTGTGGACATTACATGATACCTGGGCACTGACAGGACATTGTTCCTATAACTATGATTGCGAACGCTGGAAGTCTGGTTGTGGAGAGTGTCCGCGACTGGATGAGTATCCTGAAATTAAAATAGATACATCCGCATACTTGTGGCGACTAAAGCATAAAATGTACCAGAACTCTCATCCGGCGGTGGTTGCACCGTCCCAATGGATTGCAAAAATGGCGATAGAGAGTCCATTGTTTATGGGGTGTGAGATTCATCATATTCCATATGGTTTGAACCTCGATGAGTTTTCGCCCGGTAACCAGGCTCACGCAAGGGATGAACTTGGGATTCCAAGAAGTGCGAAGGTGGTGATGATTACGGCTTTGCCCAATGCCAAACGCAAGGGAGCTGAGTATTTCAAGGAGGCGCTTGGATATTTGAAGACGATGCCACGGCCGTGGTTGCTCATTGTAGGAAGTCATGGGTTATTTAGGCAATTCGCAGACAGTTTCCGAATGACGGAGATAGGGTATGTCGAATCATCAAGGGTCATGAACAAATGTTATGTAGCCGCGGATGTCTTTGTTCTGCCGTCCTTGGCCGACAATCTGCCCGTTTCGTTGATAGAAGCGATGGCATCTGGCACACCAAGTGTGGCATTCAGCGTCGGCGGAATTCCTGATCTCATTCGTCATCTTGAGACTGGATATCTCGCCACCTCCTATGACGGTCACGATCTAGCCGCCGGTATTGAATTGCTTCTTTCTCGTGATGAGCTGCGAGTCCAATTGGGGCAGAAAGCTCGTGAGGTGGCAGAACAAGAGTATGGGCTCCACGGGCAGGTCAATCACTATGTCCAACTTTACGAGCAGGTACGTGCTCAGTGGATACGACGTCGAACCTCGTAAGACTCGAGAGATCTGAGATCAGATGTTTGTTGTGTCTCGTCCGGCCTGTTGCGGGGAGTTTCAATCAGCAACTGTTGCGGAAGCGATCTGCCCTGGGAACGTCAATCGATAGGTAGGAAGAAATTATGGATGGCAGGGGCGGGGCTGGTGAGGAACACGTCTATATAACATTCCCAGAAAGCTCCTATGGCATCGTGAAGCGCTTTTGCACTGTGGAACGATGGACCAGGGTGATTGCCGATAGATCCGGAAAGAAGACGCTGTCTGTGTTGGATTTCGGCTGCGGAACCGGCGATCACGTGACGTATCCGCTTGCCCTGCTTGGTCATCGGGTATTGGGCGTCGATTTTCATGAGCCTTCCATCGAGGAGGCACGGCGCCGGTTTGTCTTACCCAACCTGTCTTTTCGGACTGCGCAGGTGGACACGTTGGTGAGCGAAGGAGTGATGTTCGACCTGATCGTGTGCTCCGAGGTCCTGGAGCATGTCTATGATCCGCCGCAGTTTCTCACCCAGTTGGGCCGAATGATCCGTCCTCATGGCGGGCTCATCATCACGACTCCGAACGGCTACGGCGCGTTCGAGTGGCTCTCCTCGTTGGAATCCTCGCTGGACCGAGTCGGCGTCGATGGGCTGCTGCGGAAGATCCATCGATTCGTTCGTGGTCGCTTGCGGCAGGAACCATCTCGCAATGGGTTGTCTTTGGAGCGCGACAATGCGCAGGAAAGCGGGTTCTTGAACACGGATTCCCGCCATGTGCAATTCTTCAGGCTGGGAGACCTCGAATCGTTGTTC
>DAISKX010000469.1:0-3838 GCA_036820725.1 Nitrospiraceae bacterium | reverse complement strand
GAAAGTACGGCCTTCGTTCGAAGTGTACTGTTTGGCTTTGGCGTCGAGCGGTGTCTTGTCGATGGAAAAGCCCGGCGTGCTCGCGATCGTTGCGGTGAAATTCGATCCCGCCTTCGCCCAAAACCCGTCCGTCAGCACAATGCCGTCGCTGTGGTCATAGGTTTTGGTGACGCCCGGCTCAATCGTCTGTTTGAGCACCATCTCTGATTGTCCATAAGCATGGGGCCCCATCATCGCGAGTAGGGTCACCATGATCGCGGTTGATCGTGTTCCTTTCATGGTCACGTCCCCTCCTTCCCTCGTGTTCACGGATGTGTTACCGATGGGCCGTACTGCTCGACAGGGCATTGTTGTGTTTCATGTGCGCGAGTGTGCGTTGCAGTGTCTCAATGGTCTTGTTCTGTTCGATCAGATAGAGGGTGAGCTCCTCGATCTTGAGTAACAGCTTCGACTGCATCTCTCCGAGACTGACGCCGTCCGCCTCGACTTCGGCGGTGTTGGGAATTTCCGGCAGGTGATGGTGGGTATGAATGAAGTGTTCGACCTCCTGCAAAGTTTTGAGCCGGTAGCCGGTGGTGAAGACATGATCCGCCCAATCCTTGATCAGTTTGATTCGGACCTCCTCGGCCAAAACCTTGCCGCCCACGACCAGCATATAATCGCTGGGGATGCGCTCGTTGATGTTGACCACGCCGATGGCGGCCTTGCGGTGCACGGCGAAATCTAAGTCGGGGGCCAAGATCGTGGCCTTGCTTCTGGCTCCACCGGCGTAAGCACGCCTCGTGTCGACCTCAAAGCGCGCGCTCATGTTGCCCTTGTAGAGCATGTTTGCGCTGAACAAGCGGTCGTCTTGATCGTCTGACATTGCGAGGGGACGTGTCACCTCTAACATGGCCCTCGGATCGTCGCCTCGGGGAACTTGCTCCCCGACCGCGACGTTCCCCGGTCTCCAAATAGTCCCGTTCGGGTTGGCGGGTCCATTCCATTGCTGAGCGTGGCTGATTGCTGTCATGGCGCACAACAAGAACGTCGTGAAAAGCAAAGTCGGGATTCTATCGGTGATAGGCATGTGTCCTCCATTGGAGATCTGTGACCCGTGGGGTTTCATGAAGGCCGGGATGGCTGGGGAACAAGCAAGGACTTTGCCTCGAACGGCAATGTTTTACAACACACGAAATTCTTGATTGCCGGATAGAACAATCTGTGACTGTTGCTCGCGGAACGTATCCCTGTAGATACGACTCATGAAGAAAAAGATACGCTGGTGATGCGAGTGTTTCACAACTGCACAACTTCACCGGGTGAATTGGTGATCCGGCGATGTGATGAAGACTTCGCTCACGAAATCATTCAATTGCCAAACTGTACTTGTAGGCTAAAGCTGGCAGCGGTCCTTTGCCGGGATGCAGCAGATCATTTGAATCGGGGTAATGGAGTCGGCGACGAAGCAGTGTTGCTCATTCGGGGCGATGTAGACGGAATCGCCGGCCTTGAATGCAGTTTCTTTTCCCTCCGTCCGCACGCGTCCTGCCCCTGAAATGATGTAGACCTCGTGCTCCCAGGCGTGGGTGTGGAAGGGTGTGCTGGCACCGGCCTGCACGTCGAACACGCGCATGGCGAAATTCGGGGCGCCATCTTGGTCGGTAATCATTTCCCGTATCTGTACGCCCTCGGACACACCTGGATAGCTGGTCGGAGTCACTTGCTTGTAGGATTTGATTACCATTTCGACAACCCTCCGTCTTGAATGTGCGGCGATGCTAGCATGGGATACAGTCTCAATCAATCATGCCCGCTGACGCCTGCCGTTGCGTAAGCGTTCCTTGCCTCGGTACACTTCTTCTTACGTGTGAAGGGGGGTGAGCCAATGGCTGAACACAAAATCACGCTGGAATGGAAGAGAGAGACCGACAGTTTCACCTACGACTCATATAATCGTGACCACATGTTGATCTTCGAAGGTGGCGCCCGGGTTCCTGCATCGGCTGCACCGGCGTATCGTGGCAATCCCGCTCTTGTGAATCCTGAAGACGCGTTGGTCGCAGCCTTATCGAGCTGTCACATGCTGACCTTTCTGGCGGTAGCAGCCAAGAAAAAGTTTGTCGTCGATCGGTACAGTGATGATGCGGTGGGGTTTTTAGAAAAAAATGCGAAAGGCAAGCTGGCGGTCACCCGTGCCATCTTGCGGCCAAAGGTCGTGTTCAGTGGGCCGGCCACGCCGACGCCGGAGCAGTTGACCTCTCTCCATGAGGAGGCGCACAGCGGCTGCTTTATTGCGAACTCGGTGACGACGGATGTGACGGTCGAAACAGGGTGAACAAGCCCCGCTGACCACAGGGTCAGCGGGACTGTTTCTATGCGTGACCGAGCAACGCGACTGCTACTTGCCCAAGGGATTTGTCATCATACCCTTGGAGCTGTCCTTGAGGCCTTGACGTCCTCTTTGACGTCGCCTGCCCCCTTCTTGGTCTTCTCGAGGTCGAGCGCTTTGGCGCTGTCCTTGGTCTTGTTCGCATCGGCTTTCAGTTTGCCTGTGGCTTCCGTCATGGAATTGCCCGTGCCCTTCATGGCCTCCTTGCCTTCGAGCACCTTATCCTCCGCCTGCGCTGACGACATGAGCGATGGGACGCTGCTTGCGCCCAAGCCGACGGAAACCGCGACCGCGACGATCAATGATGTATGCATGACAGTCCTCCTTGGCTAAGTGGGGAAACACTCACTCCGTTCCGGATCCAATCACTCTGAAAATTGTCACTCGCACCAGCCCAATGCATGACCGGCGGGAAACTATACCACAAACCCACCCTGTGTCATTGCCTTACGATTCGGTGAACATCGCCATGCCCTCGGCGGCGTTCACAAGGTGTCGGGATATTTCGATTGGGCAGGGAGCGTTTGGACGCGATTGCGAGGCAGGTCGAAGCTCAACGAAATATGAGCCAGGATAGATAGAGGATCAGAACAATCACGATCGGCAGAATGACGGCAAGAGATTTGCGCGCCCCGGCAACGAGCTGTGCCCCGCTCTCTTGAATGTGTTCGGCGCGGTCTTGGATCCGCTCCGTGCGCTCGGTCTGCCTCTGGACCAACGCAACCTGTTCGCGCTGGAGTGCCAAGGACTCGGCTTGGCGGTCGAGATGGAGCTTTTGGTTGTCACGGATTTCTTTCAGAATATTGACGAGCGGCTGTAGTTCTTGATCGGTCATGGTTTTCCGGCCCCTTCCCGTCAAGTGTAGCTCCTATCGTCGCTTCGTCAAACCGTGTGGAGACAAAAACCCTGATTCCCATCCTTCATGAAGCGTGGTTCGGACCTCGTATCTCGCTTGATCATTCCACTTCTGGCTCTTGGCCATCAGCCATATGCTATCAGCCGGACGCTCTCATCTAAGGTTCGCTTCACGCCGCCTGTCTCGGCAGGCTCGAGATGGGTGGGTAAGCTATGGCTAGTCGTCAACGATGCCGCGCCTTTTCGTGTGTTAGGAATGTCAGAATGATATTTCAACAGACTAGTGTGGGCCAAAAGGCGTAAGCTCCTTCAGATCGACGCCGCGCTCCTGGAGCAGGGTCGCTGATGCATCCCTGTAGTTCCCCTATTTCCCTCGGGATACCTGAGAGCAGACCGCATGCCGGCCCTTGAATTGAAGGTTCCTCCTGTCGCCGTTGTTCTTTCCGTTGCCGCACTCATGTGGCTCGCCTCATGGGCCTTCCCTACATTCGAGTTCACCATTCCTGCGCGAGAGATCCTCTCATTGAGCGTGGCGGTCGTCGGGGTAGTCATCAGCGGATCGGGTGTTGTCTCGTTCAGGCGAGCCGGGACAACCGTCAACCCTCTGAAGCC
>DAISKX010000468.1:0-3848 GCA_036820725.1 Nitrospiraceae bacterium | reverse complement strand
GTCCTCAATACGCAGGACCGATGAGACAAATGGCCGGGCACCTGCCGGCCCGGATTGCATGGCGGGAAGCAGGTCTTCACGTGGAACCGAGCGTATTTCAGGAACATGGTCTACGAAGATGCCCACCTGTCTCGCTCCTTGTCGAATGACGACTGCGAATGACAGGGCCGTTTCGGTCACATCGAGGCCTAGGCTGGCACGGAGATCGAGCAGTGGAATGACGGTTCCCCGTAAATTGGTGACACCGGTCAGCATGCTCGGCATGCCGGGCACCGCCGTCACTGACTCCACCTCGAAGACTTCTCGAATGTTGCGCAGATCGATGGCGAACAGTTCGCCACCCAGACTCAAGACGCACATGCGCAAGGAGCCTTTGGAGCCTTCGGTGCCGTGTGATGGAGGGCTGTCGGGCTTGACTGTCGCTGGCGCTGCTGATCCGAGCTGCTCTGGCCTCGTGGCAGGAAGGTCGGTCATCGGTTAGTTCATCGCTTTTTTGACGGCTGCAAGAAGATCATCCGCCTTGAACGGCTTCACGACATACCCATTAGCCCCTTGTTGTTGGCCCCAGAATTTGTCGGATTCCTGTCCTTTCGAGGTACACAAGACAATGGGAATCGTCTTGAACCGGTCATCGTTCTTCAGATCACGACAGGCCTGAAACCCGTTTCGACCGGGCATGACCACGTCCATGACGATCAAATCAGGCTTGTCGGCTGCCAGCTTATCCTCTAATTTGTCCGTGTTTGGATAGGACACGACGGTGTGGCTTGCAGACTTCAAATATCCTTCAATCATCTGTAATTCCGCGTACGAATCATCGACGACGACGATCTTGCTCATGCTCTACCCTCCTAGTGGTCCTGATATGGTGAAAATCGTGGCCCAAATTTCCGATACACGCCAAGCAGCGTTCTAACGCATGGGGATCACAATACTGATCGCTCCGGCCAGATCCCCTTCCTTCCAACCCTCTTTCTTCATACCCGTAATGTCACGCTCTCCCTTGGGGGTGCCGTGACAGTTGAGACATGTGGCCGCGGCATATTCAGGATCCATCATGCGAAGGACCGGTTTCCCGTCGATCATCGTGGCCTTACTATATGGTTGGCCTTTCGGATGGCGGGCATCTGCAAACATGCGCAACACTTCCGACTCGAAGTCGTCGGGCTTGTTCCCTGGATAACGGTAATCCGAACTGGTCAGCTTCAAGCGAATCCCGGTTTTCCGATAAAAATGTTCTCCCGACTTCCGTGCAAAGACGGCGGGAAGAAACCCTTTGAAACCAATCCCCGCTTTATTGATGACCGGTTGCGCTTCATCCACCACTTCTTTTTCCGATTCGATGAGCGCGATGAAGAGGCCCGCTTGTGGCAGACCATTCGGGCGGCTCAGGTCTATTTTGGTCTGCTTGCGAAACCGTTCCAAGACCTGGCTCACCACGAAGTCGCCCGTGAATCCCTTCTCTGCCTTCGCAACGTCATTGATCACGGCCTGATTTTCCGAGACCACACCGCGTCCGACTTGCAACAGTTTGATGAGCAGCTCCGCTGTTTCTGCCTCGCTGTTGGCTAGCGCTTGGCTTCCGAAGAGCAACACACCGAGAAACATGCTCGCGACACAAAATCCCTTGCGGAAGTGCTTCACCATAACCCGCCTCCTCTTCGTCGTTCGGTCGTCTACTGTTGATGGTATGCCGCAGCGAGATATCTCTTTCAAAGATAGCTGAAATTTCCCAGTTGACAATTAAATAAACCGTTGGAACCGATGATACGGAGATCGAGGACCCGGACGAGCGGGTGCAGGATCGGTGCCATAGAAAACAATTACTTAGGTGGATTATGAGGACTGAATGAAATGTGTGATTTATTAAGTGATTAGATGTGATAGACCAACTATATGTATTATAAACAGCAGCCTGTCCCTTGATGCTCCTTCCTGTTCAATTTTCCGCCATATTTGACGATCTTTGGCACCTCACGTTCATATCATTGACGGCCGCCCGATCAGGCATGACCCTCATGACCTGCAAAAATGTTTCTTCAACATCCCATCATTGCAAGACGAAGGAGTACACCATCCAAAGGGAGTCTATGATGGATAAAAATAGGCACGGAGAGACTCTCATCCCGTGAGGAGGGGGACCTTGATGGTAATTGTCAGGTGACCGCTGGGGAGCACACACGATGGCGTCTAACCGACATGATCCGACTCTTGTTCGCGCTCCCAAAGCTGCTCGGGCTCACCTTGATGGTGAGCCATCCATCGTGCAAGCACAAACAAGGCATCGCTGAGACGATTCAAGAATTTGACAATCCCTTCAGACAGAGGTTCCTCTCTTCCTAGACGGACACAGAGCCGTTCGGCCCGACGGCAGACCGTTCGAGCATGGTGCAAGAGACTGCCGACCTTTCCGCCTGCCGGCAAAATGAACTCCTTCAATGGGGCCAAGTCTTTTTGACACGCATCGATCAGCTTTTCGAGCCTCAGAACATGTTTCGCCGTCACGCTGGGCATATTCTCGAAGGTTTGGCCCGGTGCAGTTGCGAGGAGTCCTCCCATATCAAACAGTTTACTTTGTACCCATCGAAGCTCATTTTCCAGACGAGCGGCTGCCGTGATGGTCGACGACAGTTCCATATTAAAAGCTCTCACCACTCCGATCGATGCGTTCAATTCGTCGACCGTTCCGTACGCATCGACCCGAAGCGTATCCTTCCACACTTGTTGCCCGCCGGCTAAGCGGGTGTGTCCATCATCGCCGGTCCTCGTATAGACCTTGGAAATCCGCATGCGGCCCCCCTATGCGCTTCAGTCCGTCCCAGATCGGACGGAGATTTACATATTGTTGTATGTGATCAGCCCAGCGATCCAGTTCGTGAGACCGTTGAGCATTGATCGCTTCCGATCGATCGATCGCGAGCGGAGCCAAACCCTTTCGCCGACGTACGCGATTGAGCCATGTCCGCCGAAAATCCGGTTCGTCGAAGACTCCATGGATATAGGTCCCCCACACGAGCTCATCATCGCGGATCGCACCGTCCAGACTGTGCTCCTCATCAGCGGACGCAACGGTCACACCTGCCTGATTTCGAACCGGTCTTCTGATGTGGAAGCAGGGCCGTTCTTTTCGACGCCGCGTGACACCCATGTGAATGTGGTACCCGCGAACGCGGATGTCGGAGAAGCCTATAAAATGAGCCTCCGCCTCCACTTGGGTCGTCGTTTTCTCACGTGCAAGGATTGTTTCGATTTCGAGAAGTCCGAGCCCAATGGATGAGCCTCCTCCCTCCACTCCATGCGGATCATGAATATCCAGGCCGAGCATCTGGTATCCGCCACAAATTCCTATGAGTTCTCTTCCCTGTCCGACATGTTCCTCCAGAACTGCCTGAAAATTGTGTCCACGGAGATACTTCAGATCAGTCTGCGTGTTCTTGCTTCCCGGAAGGATGACCACATCGACTCCCACCAGCTCATCCGGTGACGAGATATATTTCAGCACTACATCATGTTCTTGCCGTAACATATCGAAGTCTGTGAAGTTGCTCATGTGAGGAATCAGGATGATGGCGACATTGACATGAGTCGCTTTGAACGCAGATTGTCTGCTCAACGTGATACCGAGACTGTCTTCCTCCTCGAGCATGAGATCCGGCACGAACGGGAGGACACCGAGAACCGGAACGCCTGTGCGTTGTTCAATAAAGTCGACGCCGTTCGCAAACAAACCGGCATCGCCGCGAAATTTATTAATAATGATGCCGGCGATTCTTACGCGTTCATCTCTTTCCAAGAGATCCAGGGTCCCAATGACCTGGGCAAACACCCCACCCCGGTCGATATCGGCC
>DAISKX010000467.1:0-3850 GCA_036820725.1 Nitrospiraceae bacterium | reverse complement strand
GCAGGCGCTGACTGCTCCTAACTATCCGCTTGGCTTCCTCACGCTCTCAATTCTGATATGGATAGCGGTGAGGCTCGGTTCACGGGCGACGGCAACGGCCATCCTCCTATGCGCCGGAATAGCAATTTGGGGAACGTTGTGGGGATTTGGACCGTTTGCCCGCGGAAGTCCGAATGAAAGCTTGTTGATGTTACAAGCCTTCATGGCAGTCATCGCCGTGACCGCATTGGCTTTGACAGTCGGTGTGTCCGAACAGAAACGCGTGGAGCAGGCGCTTGATCAACTGAACCAAACCCTGGAACGGCGGATTCAGGACCGTACGAGCACCCTTCAAGTCGCGGTTGAGCAACTTCAAGAGCTCGATCGTTTGAAAAGCGCCTTCGTCACAATCGTCTCTCATGAACTGCGGACCCCTCTCACATCGATCAAGGGCCTAGTCGAGAACATGCTGCAGGAACTGACCGGCCCACTGAATGACAAGCAAACCCACTATCTCTCCCGAATCCAACTCAATGCAGAGCGATTGACACGAATGCTCAATGAACTGCTGGACTTGTCCAAGATCGAAGCGGGGAAAATGGAGCTCCTTCGCAGTTCTATGTCCCTATACGAGCTATTTGCCGATCTCCTGGAAGGGTTCCAGCCTCTTGCACAGTTGAAATCTATTTCGATGGAAGTGACTCCTACCGAGGGAATACCGACGATTCATGCTGATCGGGACAAACTGTATGAAGTACTCGCCAATTTGCTGGACAACGCAATCAAGTTCACGCCATCAGGTGGGCGAGTTCAGATCGGCGCGCAGATCCTGGATAGCCGGTACATCAAAGTCGGTGTATCTGATACAGGTTGCGGAATCTCCGATGAGCACTTGCTGAAGATTTTCGATAAATTCTATCGCGTACAATCATCCTCGGAGCACGTTACGGGTGCCGGCCTCGGGCTGGCAATTACCAGAGGGCTCGTTGAGTTGCACGGGGGAACCATTGCTGTGGAGAGTGCATCAGGAAAAGGGAGTCATTTCTACTTCACGTTGCCTTACAGCTAACGTGTCGATGGGCACAACAGGCACGGTGATCCAGCGGTGACGCAATTGAGCAGCTTCTTCGGCTGCCAACTTTCCCCCGCAGCGCGCCCGCTATCATCGAGCGAGGCAAAATGGTGAGCTGATCAGTCGATGGGTTTCTCGATCGGTGTTCGTCTCACGCACTGGTCGAGCCTGTCAACATCGTATTCGGCTGGTCAGGTAATCATCCGATGAAGCACGGTCAGGGAATTTCGTCGAGAATAGTCGATTGGATCGGCGGTAACGTTGGAGGCTGGCGGGGGGCAGGCGGCAGTATGAGCCCCGAGCCGACCTGGTTGGCACCCTGGATCAGCCCGATGGAAAGTTGTGGCCCCAGCGTCATCATGGCGCCGCTCCATGCCTGTCCCGAGCTCGGATCGTTGAAGGAATAGGACTGGAAGTTGTTCCCGAAATTGTAAATGTAGCCCTGCGTGCCCTGTGCATCGAGATAGAGGTTGCCCGGACCGACCAGGATAAACAATGGGGCCACACCTCCACCAAATGCTCGGACTCCGGATACGGATTGCGCCCAGCTCACTGAACCAGTGAGAATGACAATTCCAGCAACGATCAATAGAACTCTCTTCATCATACGCCTACCTCACTGTGGTTCCACAGGCAATCCCTTGTACCTCACAATTAGATGCCTGCTCCATCACAGAGGAGAGGGCAGGTACTCACTGGTATTGTGAAGTCGCGTTAAGACGAGATCAAGAGAATTGTCACAGCTGGACGTGTTGGGTATACAGGACAGGGTAATCGTGCCTGGATTGGTATGGATAGCTCTTCAAGATTGCCGGCCTCGGTAGGTGCGTTTGAGGCTTTCCCTTGGATTTTGGTGAGAGGGAGCCGTCTCTCTCCATGATAAGGGCCTTATAATGGAGACAGGACTTCTCCTCCCGTGATGATTGCCCTAATCATAATGAGGCCGAAATCCGCTTATCCCGACATACGAAGCATCGTGCGACGGGAATACGCAACGATTTGGTTGGTGAAATGTCCCGCAAACCCAAAGTCTGGGAAAACGATATTGCAAGGCGATGGATGGTCTTAGTCCACACAGGCACGCACAACCAGTTCTCAAGATGATTTCCCAGCGAGCGATGTCCGGCCGTCGAAATGGTGATCGTGATCGGCATCCGCTTCCTTTTTGGTCACGTGAACAGTGCCTTCCTTGTGTTCCGGCGGGCTGTACACGCCATAGAGTTTGAGTTCCCTGCTCGATGAGGTGTTCAGTACGTTGTGACGCGTACCTGCCGGAATCACGACTGCAAAGCCGTCACGCACAGAATGCTCTTGCCCCATCCAGCACGACCTTTCCCTCACCCGCCTCGAAGCGAATGAATTGATCGAGTTCATGCACCTCCTCGCCGATTTCTTCGCCAGGTTTCAAACTCATCAGGACCAGTTGACTATGCGTGGCCGTAGAATAGGACCTGCCGATATTTCGAGTTCTGTACCGTCGCGTCTTCGATCTGAGTAATATATCCCTTCATGAACGTCTCCTCTCCCGCCAGCATGATTGGTCGTGGATTTAGTATGAAAATCTGTGGGCAGCCTGCTCTCGCGCACATCTCTCTTCAGAATAATTGATTGAATGTGAGATCCTATGAGATCCTATGAGTTCTCCACCGTGTTCATCTATCGATGGACCATTCGTTGCTCGGTTGGGATTGTCTTCATATTCGTCCATTGTATACCATGTGTCACACCTGAATAGGCGGTCTGTGGACAGTTCGACCTTTTCATTGAATTGACCCTTACCGGCTAGGTTGTGTATAAAAAGGGGCAATTGATACGATCTCGATCGGTCGGCTGGACCATCAGTATGAAAGAACGACAATTCCACGATGGCGCGAAAGACGGGTTGGAGGCATTGGAGCCTCTCGATCCGGAGAAAATCCGTACATTCGGGGATCTTCTGTCCGCGATGCGTAAGACCGCGTTCGGAGGACGACGTGTAGGCGAAGCCTTTGACACCCTGGTCGCGATGGTCGAAGACCAGGATTGCAAAGTCGTCCTCACGCTGTCCGGTGCGATGACCATTGCCAAAATGGGGAAGATCATCAGCACGATGATCGATCAGGGAATGGTGCACGTGATTGTCTCCACAGGTGCATTGATCGCGCATGGTTTGAGTGAATCTGTGGGGAAGGTTCATTACCGACATCCGGCCGGTACCAGCGACGAGGAGTTGTTCCTGAAGGGTTACAATCGCGTCTACGACACCCTCGAAATGGAGTCGAATCTCAATTATGTCGAATATGTTGTTTCCGAGACCTTGAAGCGGTTCGATACTGATCGACCCCTCTCTTCATCGATGCTCACGCGGGAGTTGGGCAAGACGCTCGCGGACGACTATGAAGGGACAGGCATTCTCAAGAGTGCGTATCTCAAAAACGTCCCCGTGTATATCCCGGCATTTACCGACTCAGAGATGGGGCTTGACGTCGGGACGTGGGCCATGGGGAAGAGTATTGATCTCGCACGAAGGAAGGCCAAGGGCGAGGGCGATCTCGCTGTATTGCGCGCGCTCCACCATAACTCTCCCACATTCAACCCGTACTTGGATCTCAACGCCTACACGCAAGACATCCTCCCGGCGGAACGCCTCGGGATTCTCACAATTGGCGGCGGTGTTCCCCGTAACTGGGCTCAGCAGGTCGGACCGTACATCGAGATTGGAAATAGCCGGCTCGGTTTGAATGTCAGGCCCCCGCGGTTTCACTATGGGGTGCGCATCTGCCCCGAACCCGATTATTGGGGGGGATTAAACGGGTGTAC
>DAISKX010000466.1:0-3851 GCA_036820725.1 Nitrospiraceae bacterium | reverse complement strand
TTTCATGGCTGCATCAGACCGGCTTTGAACAGCATAGATCGGACGTTGAAGGACCCATCCTATTGAGCGTCGTCGCGACAGGCGACGTGGGAGCGCCTCGGTTCCAAGGTCGCCTTACATTGGATGGGGCCTCCGTGGAAATTCCGAATGTGTTTACCAAAGCAAAGGGGGCTCCGGCCGGGTTTCGGTTGGACGGAGAACTGACCGAGAACCGTGTGATGTCGGTCCGGCGGGGTGAGCTGATCATTCCTCCGGTGAGATTAACCGGTTCAGGCCGCATTCACTTAACCGACGAATTGGACTTTCAGGTGAAGATCGTTTCCGATGCGTTGTCGCTAGAGAAACTTCCCAGAGGAGTCACGCTTGGCCCCGTCAAATCAGGAATTCTCAAGGCAGGACTCAAAATGGAGGGAAGGGCAGCGGACCGAGCGTCATGGCTCACGAGCGGTCGATTGCACTTCAACAAAGGCCTTATTAAAGGGGGGCAGTTTCAAGATCCCATCCGGGAACTGACAGTCGCATTGCGCTTCGACGGAAAGAACATCGACATCCGACGTCTGGCCTTCAACGTCGGCGAGAGTGATGTCCGTGTCACCGGGTCGGTTACCAATTGGATGGATGCGCCACGGGCCAAACTCGTCGTCGAGTCGTCGCAAATCGATGTCCGCTCGTTGTGGCCAATGCCGATCAAGACGACCGAGTCATCCTCAGACCGGACGTTTCTGAGATCATGGTGGGCTAAGGGGCAGGTCAACGCCACGCTGTTGGTCGATCATGTCTACTACGAGCGGTTCCTTCTGAGCGGCCTCTCCTGCAGGGTGCGATTCGAGCAGGGCTCGCTCACAATCGATCGGGTCAGCGGCGATACGAATGAAGGGCATCTCGGCGGGCGTGTTGTCATGAATATCCCGGAACGAGGTCCTGGGTCCATACGCAGTACCTTCCGCGCAAGCGGCATCCCGGTAGAGCGTCTGTCTTTGCTTATGGACGAACGGCCGCGAATCAGCGGATGGATGACGGCCACTGGCACAATTCAGGCGGAGTTTGAGCGAGGCCGTCTGCTCCGGTCGTCGTTCAACAGTCGACGGCCGATTTCACTCATCATTGAAGACGGACGCATCTATAAAGCGCCCGTGTTGTCAAAACTTCTCACCATCATGAATCTTCCCACGCTTCTGGAAGGCAAGATTGACTTCACGAAAGACGGGATGCCGCTGGATCGGTTGAAGGCAGTGTTTTCGGTGGAGGACGGCGTCATCAAGATCAAAGAAATTCTCCTGGACAGTCCTGTTCTGAAGATCAGCGGAACCGGGCGGTACGATTACATCGGCGATCAGTTCGACGCGCTGTTGGTCACGAGCCCGCTCGGCCAGTATTCCGACGTTCTCAAAAGCATCCCGCTCTTCGGAAAGCTATTTGCCGGCGAACGACAAGGATTTGATACGGCCATTTTCGAGGTGAAAGGGTCGGCAAAAGATCCGAGTGTTGTGTATTTACCTGCCGAATCAGTGATGGCTGGGGTGAAGGGAACCGCTCAACTGGCCGTTGATCTCCTTGTCAATGCGATCACCCTTCCCAAAGAAGCGTTCTCAATGGCCGAGGATCTGTTCGTGGATGAGGAAGAGGCGCAAGGAGAAACAAAAATTCCGACTTCTGGATTCTGAGTGATGAGTTTATGAAATGCAAGTTGGCTGGGCGCATCAGGGGGTCGATGAGTGACACAAGCATGCATCGGTTATTGCGGCGTTGCTTCCCGCTCGGACCTGTTCCCTCGAATGTCGAGGTCGTTCTTCACGCGTTTCACCCCTTTCACTTGACGGGCCAGGTCGGCGGCACGTGCTTTCTGTTCCGCCCGCTCCACCGTGCCCACCAACATCACCACTCCCGCTTCCGTCGTCACGCTCACGCCGGACAACCCCCCGAACTGATCGCTCGCCAGCTTGGCCTCCACCTCCGATGAGATGGCGCCGTCGCTAGGGACATTGTTCAGGGCCGATGCGCTGAAAAATGAACAGCCTGTCCAGACGATAGCCGGCAACAACCATGCTACGTACCACGATCGCACGTGAATCCTCCACCTGCATTGATTGATTGGCTGTCACTGCTCTTTGCGTAGCGATCTTACACATTGGAACGCCTGAATTCTATGTGGTGTTCCACGTGATCGGGATAGAACGGTTTGGTCCGCACCTCATTCTTCGAAATGGTTCAACCTCAGAAGTCGAACAGCCGGTCATGACATCGCTTGACAGGACCTCCCGCATTCCACAGAATCCTCCGGTCAAGGAGGGAGGAGGCCATCATGACACGAGTGCGACCGCAATTCGTGAGCCGTCCGGACTGGTATCAGGGGGCCATAACACTCTCACCAGTTCCTACGCGAATCGTTTCGAACGAAGAGTTTTCGCCTCATCCCCAGACGAGCGCGCAAGCGGAAGTCGAACACCTCATCGCTGCCGAGGCAGAGCGGACCGCTCGGAAATTGGGGATCGGGCGGCGGGATTTCCTACGGACGACCGGCGGGATGGCGGCTGCGCTGATCGCCATGAACAGCGTGTTCGGGAAATTCTTCGATGTGCTGGACGTCGAAGCAGTCGAAGCAGCGGCCTTTGCTGAACGACAGGGCGAACCATACTTTGTCTTTGACGTGCAAACGCATTATGTCGGCTCGCACTACGATCCGAAGGGTGCGGAAAGCAAGCGCAAGGGAGCGGTGAGCAAAGAGGGATTGCTGGCGCTGCGCCGGCGAGTCCGCGAAGCCGGCTGGAATCCTGCGCTGTCAAGCGATCGCAACACGATCGACGATTTGTCGTGGCAGAACTTCTTGAAAGAAGTCTTTCTCGACAGCGAAACCACGGTGGGACTGATCAGCACGCCGCCCGGTCCGTATCCCCAAGAGGCAGTGGTGCCGCCGAAGGAGATGGTGCACATCCGCGACGAAATCAATCGGGTCGCCGGCTCGCAACGCATGCTCGCGCATGGATTGGCGACCCCGCAGCTCGGGCGGACCGACCTGGACTTCATGACGATGCAGGCGGAGGCGCTGAAGATCGACGCGTGGAAATGTTATACGGGTTCCTGTCCCGTCGGCTTCGAGCATGGGTGGTGGATGGATGATGAGAAGATCGCGTATCCGATGCTGGAACGCGCGAGGAAGTTGAACATTCCTCGGGTCTGTGTTCATAAGGGGTTGCCGCTGGGTCCTCTTGCCGATTACAACCATCCGCGAGACCTCATCAAAGCCGCCAAAGATTTTCCCGACATCCAGTTCCTGGTGTACCATTCCGGGCTGCGCAGTTCGGCATCGGCGGAAGATGAATTTGCGAAGACCGGGCAGATTCCATGGACGACGGAATTCTGCCGGATGAAGAAAGCCGAGCCGGGTATTCAGAATATCTTTATGGAGCTCGGGTCGACGTTTGGGCAGTTGGTGACAACGCATCCCGCTCTTTGTGCACATCTCCTCGGCCAGATTATCGACGCATTCGGGCACGATCATGTGTTGTGGGGAACCGACTCCATTTGGTACGGCACTCCGCAGTGGCAGATCGAGGCCTTTCGAAGGTTTCAAATGCCTCAGCAGTTGATCCACCAGTACCGGTATCAACCGCTCACTCGAGAGATAAAGGCGCAGATCTTCGGTCTGAACGCGGCCAGGCTGTTCGGTGTTGATCCTGTCGCCAAGAGGCGGGAATTGCCGCCGGACTATCTGGAACGCATCAGAATGAGCTATCTGGAGGAAGGCCCAGAACCAAGCCATCGGCTGTATGGATGGATCGTTGGGTAGGATCGTAAACGTGAAGCATCAGAGATTCCCTCGCCCCATCTGGGGAGAGGGGTCGGTGAGGGGT
>DAISKX010000465.1:0-3875 GCA_036820725.1 Nitrospiraceae bacterium | reverse complement strand
TGGTCGTCATGCTTTTCCCGACGCCGCCCTTTCCGCTCATGACGACCAGCTTCTGCTTCACCCCGGCCATTCTGGCCTGAACCTGACGCATCTGGTCGGTGATCTGCTGGACCACTTTTGCATCGTCCGAGTATTGCAGTTTACTCAGGATCGCTTTGAGATCTTTTTCGGCGGCCATTGCCATAATCATCTACCCAAAGTTAGAAAAGGAACGGTATCACAAGGATTTCTGCAGAGTCAAACCGGCAGGATGCACTTGGAGATTCTTCTAAATCGAATACTGGAACCTCGGACGGGTCCCGATCGATTCGGCCAGGATACCCCGCCGCTTCAATTCCTCCATGATCTGCCGGCCGGCTTCATCAAAATCTTTGGGTCCGGAGAAGTGCAGATCAGTCTCATGCGGCGCCTCTTCGTCGGACTGGCTCATATGCACCGCGATCACCGGCGCAGGATGGACAAGCGTGCGAATCATTTGAGCCATCTGCTGGTATGCGATGCCGAAGGTTTTGCTCGTCGAGACGACGACCAAACCCGTATCGATCAGGAGACGGGCTACCTCCCCGTAACGGCGAATCCGCTCGGCTGCATCGGCGGGATTTGAGACCGACAGGTCTGCATCGAGTCCCTGGAGAAGGTTCTCCCCATCCAGCAAATAGGCATGCCGTCCGTCCGCGACCAGGAGGGATTCTACTTTTCTGGCAAGAAATGTTTTCCCCGTCTGGGCCGAACCGGTAAACAACACGATGGCAGCCCTGTGTCCGTAGTGTCTGGCCCGATCCTCACTACTGACCTCACCCCGCAACCAGGCAAAATCACGCTGACGCGCTTCCTCGCGCAGGAGTTCCTGTTCGTCATGGCCGAACTCCGTGACGATCCCACCGCCCGCGATATCGTAGTCATCGACAAGAACGAACCGACCGGTCGACTCAAAGGAAGAGGAGAGATCGAAGGCAATGGGAGTTTTCGTGCGCAAGGTCACCTCGGCCACCTGATTCTTCGCAACCGAGGTACCACCCTGTTGTTGATTGAGGTCGGTCGTGTCGATGATGCGATGGATCGCGGCCACTTCGCATTCAATTTCACGGGTCGTCAGGCGGATACTATACTTCCGGCCGCGTTCAAGCGGGCGTTTGCCCAGCCAGAAGAGGTTAACTCTGAAGATAGAGGAAACCAGCGGCAAGGTATCTTGGTGTGAGGCAACCTCTCCCCGTTCGACGAAGATCTGTTCATCCAGCGTAATCCCGACTGATTGCCCGGCATGCGCCTCCGCCCAAGGGGGCTCGATGTTGAAGGCCTCGATCGATCTGATGTTGGCCGCCTTGTTGGACGGGGAAAAGACAAGTCGCTCGCCGACTCGCAGCCGCCCTGAAGTAATTCGTCCGGCCAGGATCCGGCGGACGTCGAACTTGTACACGTCTTGGATCGGAAAACGAAGAGGCTGCTCGGACCCCGCCGCCTCTTTTTGAAAGCGGCTCAGTGTTTCCAGGACGGTCGGACCACGGTACCAGGACAGTTGTTCGCTGCGCGTCACAATATTATCCCCGAGCTTCGCGCTCACCGGTATCACGCAACTTGGCGCAACCTTAAATTGCCCCAGATACTCGCGGTACTCTTTTTCAATGCCTTCGAAGACATCTTGTCGGTAGCCGACAAGATCCATCTTGTTGACGACCACGGCAAACTGCCTGACTCCAAGAAGGGAAAGCAGATAGCCATGCTTCTTGGATTGTTCCTTCACTCCCTCTAGGGCGTCGATAAGCAGCAGCGCGGCTTCTGCGCGGGCCGCGCCGGAAATCATGTTTTTCAAAAATTCCTTGTGTCCCGGCGCATCGATAATGATGTACTGTCGCCCGTTCCAGATAAAGAACGTTCGCGCCGTATCGATCGTGATCCCCTGCTCCTGCTCTTCAAGAAACGCATCGAACAGGAATGCGTACTCAAACTCTTTTCCCTGTTGACGACAGATGGCCTGCACTTTCTCCAGCTTGCCCTCAGGGAGGGACCCCGTGTCCGCATAGAGGCGACCCAGCAACGTCGACTTTCCATGGTCGACATGGCCGACGATGACGATGTTCAATGTTTCAGCTCGGTCGGGTACACTGGCATTCATCTGACGGTGACCTTCGAATACGACT
Organism: Nitrospiraceae bacterium; assembly: GCA_036820725.1. Classification (GTDB taxonomy): domain Bacteria; phylum Nitrospirota; class Nitrospiria; order Nitrospirales; family Nitrospiraceae; genus DASSBQ01. The sequence continues at coordinate 1,737 of DAISKX010000465.1, read as the reverse complement.
CGCAAGCAAGATTCCACCACGCGGCAGTCGCCAGTGGAATCTTCATCGCCTCACATGTATCCATCTTTGCGGAGCAACTCCATGCCGCGACCTTCATCTTGTGCCCGTCCGGCTCGCTCCGCCACATTCGTATGTCGTAACTCCTCGATGATGTCGTCTACCGTCTTGGCAGTTGATCGGATAGGCGTCGTGCAGGGCGCACAGCCTAGACTGCGATAACGAGTGCCGTCACCTCTGTCCAGGTAGAGATCCATGAAGGGGATGTTTTCGTCTTTGATGTACTCCCAAATATTGATCTCCGTCCAATCCAACAGCGGATGGATACGAACGTGTGTTCCGGGGGGAAACGTCGTCTTGAATTGATCCCACAGTTCAGGCGGCTGGTCGCGAAAATCCCAATCTCCATGTTTGTCTCGCGGAGAAAAATACCGTTCCTTCGCGCGCGTCCCCTCTTCATCCGCCCGCACGCCGAGAATGATTCCCGTATACCCGCGTTCTTCGATGAGTTGCTTTAATCCGTTCGTTTTCAAGGCCGTGCAACAGGCGACGCGTCCCAACGTATGGTTCATCCCCGCGGCCAACGCTTCCCTGTTCTGTCCCACGACCAGATTTAAACGCCATTCCCGCGTGAGTCGATCCCGATATTCGATCATGGCGGGAATCTTATAGCTGGTATCGACGTGGAGCAACGGGAAGGGAACATGCCCGAAAAAGGCCTTGCGCGCCAGCCATAGCAACACCGTGGAATCTTTCCCCATCGACCACAGCATTGCCAGATTATCAAAATGCTTGTAGGCCTCTCGGAGGATATAGACGCTCTGGTCTTCGAGCTGACGTAAATGCTTCATCGCGCCCCCGTTTCACCCGGCACGGTCAACCGTCGGCCGGAAGAACAGGAAGACACTGCCTCCGCTGCTGTCAGATCGTTGAGCTTCTGAGCCGCTGCCCCGGATTCCAGGGTCTGTCGCGCACCAGCCAGACAGGCTGAAATCGTGGCACCCTTTCCCGCCGCATAGAGCAATGTTGCGGCATTAAGCAGGAGCCATTCCTTCGCGCCACCCTGAATCTCGTTCTTGAGCAACCGCTTCACGAACTCCGCTTCTTTCTCTGACTGCTCCTTGGGAAAACCTGCCATGTCGCGAAACGATCCAAGGGCAAGCCCGGCATCCTTTGGATGGAAGGCGGTCGGAGTGATGCGCTCGTCCCGTAATTCCAGGACTCTCGTGATGGCAGCAATCGACAATTCGGGATCGCCTTCAACCCCTCGAAGGATCAGTGCCCGACGCGCGTCCAGCATGCGCAGCGCTTCCGCCGTCTTTTCAAAATAGGGCGGATGCGACAGTCCGATAACTTGCGATGTCGCACGTGCCGGATTGAGGAGCCGCGCAACCGGATGAAAAAGGTTTCTCACTCCCAACTCCTGGCGCATCTCCAGATACCGGCTCACGGGGGGGTGATACAGTGCGAGGTCAAGGTAGGCGAACCCTTTTCGTTCTAACTCAGAGCCGATCTGCTGTGAGCCGAGGTCAATCGGCACTCCGAGGCCTTGGAGAACCGGGCTCGTCCCTCGACGATCGGGCGGCCCCTCGGACCCGTGCATGAGGATCACGGCTCCCGCGGAAGCCGCGATAATCGCGGCCGGGACGATGACATGAAAGGTCTCCTGCTTGCCGGCATAGGTCGGGACATCGACGACAGACAGGCCGGACGGATCGCGATCGGTGGCACGTATTGTCG
>DAISKX010000464.1:0-3877 GCA_036820725.1 Nitrospiraceae bacterium | reverse complement strand
ATCCTTTGTGGTCGGTCGTGGGCGGGTCGTTCCGCCAGATGTTTTCGCATTCGCTGAAATAATGCCCGGCCGCACAGCGATTCGAATTGCCGGGCGTGATCGAGCATCAGGCTCAGCCGCTGATTGATTGTTCCAGGCTCATCCAGTCCGGTAGCGTGTGCGTGTTCACCTTGGCTGTCCCAAAAGGCCAACCGAACACGTTCCTTATGACGAAAGAACCAGGGCACCCCTAAGGTCGCTCGCCCGATCAGCACTCCATTGACCTGACTGGCTCGAACACGCCGAATGACATCGTTCATGTTCTGGATGTCCCCATTTCCCAGAATCAAGGTGTCTGTGCCGCGAGCGATCTCCGCAGCCGACGCGATCGCCAACCAGTCCGCCTCGCCGCGATACATCTGGGCCAAGGTGCGTCCATGAATGGTAATCGCTGCGGGTTCTTCCTTGAGTAAATGCTCCATCCAACGGTTGATGACAATTGCCTCACATCCGAGACGGGTCTTCACCGAAACGGGAATGGCTCTGCGTGGTATAGGCAGAGCTTCTCGTCGTTCCGCGTTCATGCATCGGATTGCTTCGCACCGAGAGGGTTTCAGGCCGGCCGCTTCGGGCGTCTGCCCCGCCGCCCAATCACTGATCCCCTGCCGGGCCGCCTGAATGATCGCATGCGCGAGATCTGGTGTCTTGATCAAAGCCGCGCCTGATCCCGACGATGCCACATTCCTCGACGGACAACCCATATTGATATCCAATCCGTCAAACCCCAATTCACAGACGACGTGGGCAGCCGTATAGAACTGATCCGGATCTTTCCCATAGATCTGCGCCACGACCGGCCGCTCATGTTCGCCATACAAAAGAGAAGCCAACAAAAACTCCGGTCCTCGGCAGATATCGCTCACGTGGGTAAATTCGGTAAACATGACATCCGGAGTACCTTGCGACGCAACGATGCTCCGAAACACGACGTCGGTCATGCCATCCATGGGTGCGAGGCCGATAATGGGCTGCGGCAATTGGCTCCAGAAATTCATCGGATAGTCGCGGCGACATTCATTCGTTGGTTGGCCGCATCATAGCCGGCCCGTAATGCATCCGCTTCACGGGAGGCCATGGGGAAAGCAGCGGGCAGCATAGTCGACACAAATTCGAGGAAGTATTCGATTTTCAGCAAAAAGAAATCGTAAGGCGTCCGATGGGTGCGGGGCCGGTTGAACCAGAAGGTCACAAATTCCATTGGAGGCACGCTGGCATCGTTCAGCAATCGATTCGTGTGTGGAAACATGTCGACCAACTCCCCACCCCAATGAAGGATCTCGTTCGGCAAGTACACTCGCCGATAATACGCCAAATCTGCAACGTTGAATTCGGTATCCTCCCACTGGCACAACACCGACGGTTCAAGTTGACCTGTCATCACCAGAGCATACCGTTGGTACTCGTGGAACAGCCTCCTTTTCTCACTGTCGGTCACCCGTTCAATGTGATTCACGGCCTTCTGTCCCGTCATCGGGTTCAGAAGATTCTGAGATGTCGCGAACTGGAGGCTCCGAGCAAAGGACGGCCCGAAGCGATTACGGAACAATCGGAACTCGGAGACAATCTCTGGAATCGGTTTGGTGTCAACTTCGAGCGCCACTCCTTTGAGGTTGATCAGGCGCTCACTTTCTAGAACCTGCTGCAACATGTCAAACAGGACGGAAGGTATAGGTTCCCCATGAGCGTCGATCCAACGCGGAATGCCTGATCTGTCACTCGCCGGAGCGCCTATCTGTGCCGTATGGTTTCCGAGGCCGGCCACATGGATTTCCACGACCCTTTCCAGCGGAAACGCGGCCAGAAACTGTTCGGTGAATTGATCCAGAGATCTTCTGCGCCACGCCGCTGTATAGCGATAGACGGTCCAAAGGTGACCGATGTCCAACACCAGTCCACATGCAGCCTCGCGTGTGATCCGTTCATAGAAACCCGGAATTGAGTGCGCGCCATATGCGAAATACGTGAGCGGAGGCATCTCCACCAGAAGTAACGGAGGGGCTCCATCGCGCGCCTGAAAATCTTGGTCGATCAACTGTTGCCCTTCTCGCAGATTTTCGGCGGCCATTCGTGCCCCGAGTTCCGTATACAAAGGAGGAAGATAGGTCCCGAACGAATAGCCGCTCATCTGTTTCGTGGCACACTCGATATTCAACCATGCACTATTGAGAGCATCGAGTTGAGCGGAAACTTCGGCTATGGCGTTCCTGTGCCTTTGCTCGTCACAAAACTCAGGCTGTGTGACCCATAACCCTTCTCCGTGATAAGCCAACCGCCTGTCCGGCAATCTACGCTTGACGGATCTGAGAGCCGCAAGGGAGGCCTGAAAGATCTCAAAGTAATCCACCTCTACCCCCCGACCCGACAGCGTCTCTGCAAGGTCGAAAAGATCCGGAGTATAGACATCGACCGAGAGTCCCAAACCGTGGATTGGAATGCGGTTGACGCGTTCTTCGAATTCGCTTTGCACATCCACCATCTTGGAATATTTTTGGATAGGGAACATCGTGATATTAATTGTGTAGTGTATCGGCCTAAGCTATTGTTTGACAAGCGAACATCGAGGAATTGGTCACGATGATCGATCTGGTATACTTCCTTACGACGTGTTGGTCGCCGAACGAGAATCTCACCCGATCTCGAGGCGGAAACGGCACTCAGCCATGATGAAGGCTGCCAACATGCTGCGCGGCACAACGTCTAATTTCAGAACCTCCTGGGTAGCCCATATGATGACACCGGGCGTGGTACAAATTCCCGGCGATGTGTCGGTAAGTGAAGCTGCCATTCTAATGGACCGCGAGCGCATTCCGTGCCTTTTGGTCAAGGACAACGACAGCCGCTACGGCATTATGACCCCCGCGGATATCGTGAAAAAGGTCATTGCCCAGGGGCTGGAACCACAGGACGTCGAAGTGCGTTCGATCATGTCGCAACCCGTTCATTCCATCGAATATGATCAGGCCACCGACGAAGCAACCAACCTGATGGCATCGAGCGGTACCTCTCTCCTCATTGTCACGAAGCAAAGTCAGCCCGTGGGAATCCTGACAGCGCGCGACCTCGTCCTGGCTCCGAAACGTTGCGAAACATCCATCGACGCCACGCTTCGAGTGACGGACGGCGACGGAGAAGGGGCAAGGCATGCCGCCATTATTAGACAACTGAGTCCTGTCGGAGCATTGGTGGAAACGACGACACTGTTGCTTCCCGGCACTGGAGTTGTCCTTGCCTTTTCTCTTCCTGGAATCGGGACGACTTTTTCGGTGCGTGGGACCATTCTCAATAGCGGTTACGAACCCCGCCCGTTGATGGGTGAGGATGTCTTGTCCGGCGAATCAGCCGTCGATATTCAGTTCACCCCTCTCGCCTCCTCCGACGAATCCCGGATCAGAGCATGGGTGCACCAGAATTTGTCCAGATCCACAGACTTTCCCTAGCCGCCGGTCTGGTACGACCTTTTGACCGCTTCACTCTTCACTGGTACAATTTACCGTCACTTACGCATACATGCAGAGGTCATCCACGATGAAAACCGCATCCACACGAAATCGACCGGTTCCCACCAAAGACGAGCTTCTCAATCAAGTGAAGACACTATTGGATCGACCGGAAGACGATGTCCAGGCTGTTCTCATCAAAGAGATGTTAGGCGGCATTCTCCGGCTGACAGACGCGCAACTCGACCTCCTGGATCTCAAAATCGTCAATCGGGCGCTCAAAGAGCTGCGCCACGCCTTTCGCGTATTCCAAGGTTATCGCAGTCGCCCGAAAATCAGTGTGTTCGGCTCGGCACGTACTCCAGTGGACGACCCCAGCTACCACATGGCCGTGGAGTTCG
>DAISKX010000463.1:0-3894 GCA_036820725.1 Nitrospiraceae bacterium | reverse complement strand
AGTCTTAAATCCGCCAACTGCATCAACAGAGGTCGGAGGGCCAAGAATCGATATCACCTGCGCCTCGGACATACCCTTTTTGACGAGACCCCATGACTTTCCATCGTGCCACGGTTGTCCTGCCGACGATATCTCTTGGGTCGGCGTCGCATTCGTGATGGTTGACGAGATGGCGGACCCCCTCCCATTCAACTCTTGTTCAAGAGCCTCAATCCGTCGATTTTGTTCACGGACTGTACTCTTTAACACATCGACGTCCTGCTGAAGCTGCCTCACGCGCTCCGATTCTTGAGCGAACACAGGCGTTGTGGCAGCGACCGATACTGCTATGACAATTCGTGTAATAGTCATCATTGCTATCCTCGAACTTGTATCTTTATTTTTGGTCCAAAGCGTGCACCCTGTGAGAAGCGCTGAAGCAAGGAGGTGTGCATCTACCCAACCCAACCCGCGACCGTATAGGTGTCGTCCCTCCAAGAAATGCAATACCTCCTCATGTTCTAGCATGCGAGCTTGAGGCAAAGCCCTTAACAGACTGAGTACCTCGTGTCGGAGCCCGCTGGAGCATGTCAGGTGGAACGGCGGGTTAGGCCGCACTTTCGCCGCCCAAGAGCTTGAGGCCGAGAATGCCACACACGATAAGCGCGATGCATCCGACGCGTGCGATGGTCAGCGACTCACCGAAGAACGCGATGCCGAAGATGGCGGCCCCAACAGCGCCAACGCCGGTCCAGACAGCGTAGGCGGTACCGACTGGCAGCTGCCGCAGCGCCAGCCCGAGAAGCCAGAAGCTAAGCCCTGCCGCAACTAGTGTGAGTGCGGTGAAGTGGTGCTTAGTGAAGCCGTGTGACGCCTTCATGCTTACCGCCCAAACGATCTCGAGTAGACCGGCAACCAAGAGAAGCAACCAGGCCAAGTTCGGCGTAATCGTGACAGGCATTTGATTCCTCGGTTCTTGAGGTGATTGGATCCGGACGGCACCGAAGCGCGTTGTGCGCCTGGGGATGCTCGACCGTCCCACGCTGGATCAAGTGAGCTTTGGAGTCGTGCCACTCGAAAGTGATCCTTCCGCCACCCGGCCACGACTCTCCGCTGGGTCATCTCGCCTCGAATCTCCACTGGCCGCCTCCTATTTCTTGATCGCGAAATCGGCCGCGTCGAAAATCTGGCGGATTTCAATCACGTCGCCCGGGTCTGCGGGGCAGCGTTGCGCCCATTTCACGAGCTCTTCTTTCGAATTGGCCTCGACCATCCAATAGCCGCCGAGCACTTCCTTGGCTTCAATGAAGGGGCCGTCGGTCACGGTCGGTTTGCCTTTGCCGAACGCGACGCACGCGCCGGTGGCCAACGGATGCAGGCCGTTCAGTGAAATGATTTTAACGGCCTTTCCCAATTCCTCATTGAACTTCGTCATTTCTTCCATTTGTTTCGGATCGGGTACAAACCCCGGGTCCACTTTTTTACCGCCTTGATAAACGGCGGGGATCATCAGCATCATGAATTGCATGGTATTTCTCCTTTGGTTTTTATTTGTCCTGCACCCTTAGTCGTTTGGCATCCCCTAAATTCGACAGCTCGGCCAATCTTTTTGTTAAAAATCTTTTTTCCGGCTCTTGTTGACTCATACTCAATGCTTTTTAAGGGGTTCGGTGAGGTTTGGTTGCCTTTGCGCTGGAACGAAAGTATCCCAACGCCGGCAAGGAATGGGGATGCATCTGCTCGAGGCCGGGTACGACATCCGCACGGTGCAAGAGTTGCTCGGCCACAAGGATGTGCAGACCACGATGATATACACGCACGTGCTCGCCCAAGGGCCGAAAGGGCGTTCGGAGTCCGTTGGACATGACGTGAACGCAGACCCTTTCTTTAACCGGCCCATTGCCGAAAGGCCTCTGACTATGCCCGTTAGGAAATTCTCGCCATCCGCATTACCGCATATCCGCATTCTGTGACTCACGCGTCTTGCCTGCCTAACCCTATTCTCCACGGACTGCCACTCGCTTACCGAAAATCGCAGGATCATTCAAGGGATGGCAGCCTATCTCACTATTGGTCGGCAGCCTATTTCTGCCTGAGGAAAGACCTTTGTCGATTCTGGCCTTCCCCGACGACTATCTGATGTCAGAACACACGTGAAGCAGTTCAATTGGCGCGCGTGGCTTATAGGTAATGGCACAAGCACTAAGCGAAGAGCATATCGCGTATGGCACGAGCACGGGACAATGCAGAAGCTTATCGTTTTGGTCTGGGTTCTCCTACCATAAGCTATTAGCTATAGGCCATAAGCCCTTAAATTCGGGTCGTGCCATCAGCCATTCGCCATAAGCTCTTGTTGTTTCGCCATATGTCATATGCCATTAGCTCTTCTCTGCAACCCTGTCGATTTTGGTCTTCGCGAACGACTATCTGATGAGAACAGCTTTTCAAGTCGGAATCTACACCGAGAGGGTTTGTCCATGTGTCCTGCATGCCTCACCACGATGGTACTGATTGCGTCCGGTACTGCCTCGACCGGTGGCCTGGCGGCGCTCGCGATGAAGAAGCTTCGTGGCCTGGCCGGCCCGAAAAACACCCCAACACCATCAAAGGAGACTTGATCATGACCACGAACACCATAGAATATCCGAGAGTCGTCTCGCGGGCTGAGTGGCTGGCTGCGCGCAAGGAATTGTTGCTCAAGGAAAAGGAGTTCACCCGGCTTCGCGATCAGGTGAACGCCGATCGGCGGAGGCTGCCGATAGTGAAGATTGATAAGCACTACGAATTCGATGGCCCAGACGGCAAGGTCCGCCTGCTCGACCTGTTTGAAGGACTCCGACAGCTGATCGTCTACCATTTCATGTTCGACCCGACGTGGGACGAAGGGTGCCCGAGCTGCTCCTATTTGGTCGACAACCTTGGCAATCTTGCACATCTGCATGCACGCGATACTTCGCTCGCGCTGATCTCTCGTGCGCCGCTTGGCAAGATCGAGCCGTTCAAGAAGCGCATGGGCTGGACGGTTCCGTGGTACTCGTCGTTCGGCAGCGACTTCAACTACGGCTTCCATGTCACGATGGACGAGACCGTCGCTCCCGTCGCGTACAACTACAGAGACAAGGCCGAGCATGTGCGGAAGGGGGAGGCGTATTTCACGCAAGGCGAATTGCCCGGGCTGAGTGTCTTCCTGCGCGATGGCGAGAGCATTTTTCACACCTACTCGACCTACGCGCGCGGCCTCGACCTCCTCGCCGGCACGTACAACTACCTCGACTTGACCGCGCTCGGTCGGCAGGAGGACTGGGAACAGCCGGCCGGCCGCAGCGACGGTCCGTTTATGCATTGGGTGCGTCATCACGATCGATATGAGGAAAGTGGAAAAGTTTCGGCTTCCTGTTGCGGTTCAGGAAAGGTGCACTCATAACGACGTCAACACGTTCACATCCACATGGGAGGTTCGGAGCCATGAAATATCTGCTCATGTGTTGCACCGAGGAAAAGAAGTTCGCCGACATGCCCAAGAGCGAGTTTCAGGTCATCATGGAGGAAACCTCGGCCTACTGCGAGTCGCTCCAGAAGAGCAGCCACCTCGTTGTGGCGGAGCCGCTCGAATCAGTCGAGATGGCCGCGACCGTGCGGGTCCGGAACGGCAAGGTGTCCGTCACCGACGGCCCTTTTGCCGAGACGAAGGAGCAGTTTGGCGGCTTCTTTCTCATTCATGCCAGAGATTTGAACGAGGCCATTCAGGTGGCTTCGAAGTTCCCGTCGGTGCGTTTTGGGAGCATGGAGGTGCGGCCGGTCAGGAGTTACACAGATAGTCGCGCGCCGGACGAGACCCTCTGGACGCCCAAGTCTGAATGTTCAACCAAACGGAGGTATGACGATGCGATTCATGATGCTGATGATTCCGAAGGG
>DAISKX010000462.1:0-3897 GCA_036820725.1 Nitrospiraceae bacterium | reverse complement strand
TGCTGAATTGGCCGGGAATCTCGACCACCGTGCTGCGCTGATACCCGAGTTGCAGGAGGCCGGACACAAGGAATTCTCGTTCGATGGATGCCGCGGGCTTCAGCCGGAGGATGGACGATGTAAACACCTCGAGCGGAATCACCCGCTGAATCACCGCGGGAACGCAGGTGACGAGGATGGTATGGTTCTGCCCTCGCAAGCGTTGCAAGGTCCGCATACGCCGCGCGACAAGTTCGACGTTCGGGGCCGTGGATTCATAGGGTAACGTCTCCCACTTGGGGAAGAATGCCAGCCGGTCTTCCGTGAGACCGAACAGTTGGTGAAAAAAGCGAAGATCATCATAGAATCTCTCGGCCGATTCGTTCGTGGTCGTAAGGATCAACCAGGAGGTGCGATCCGGCGAGCTGGAAGGCGAAGATTGTGCGAGGAGCGTCAGGGCTAACGCGCCGGCAGACCCGTGCAGGCCGGTCAAACAGGGCTTTCCCTGGCCTGAACGGAGAGACTCCGATACCGGAGCGAGCCATTGCGTGAGGTATGAGGGGACCAGAGCAGGCACGTGGTTCTAGGATGTGGTCGAGCGAATTCGTTGAATCAGCGTCGTCGTTGAAATACCGGGGACCAAAGGAATTGTTGTGACCGTGCCGCCTTTGCCTTCCACCACGTCCCGTCCGACAATCTGATCAAGCGGCCAATCACCTCCCTTGACGAGCACATCGGGCTCAAGCAGCGTGATGAGATTCTTGGGGTCCGGCTCGGCAAAGAGCACCACATAGTCGACACATGCGAGCGCAGCAACGACCTCGGCACGCTGATGGTCTGGGACGATGGGCCGATCGGTGCCCTTTTGGAGCGCCCTGATCGAGGCGTCGGTGTTCACGGCGACGACCAGGATGTCCCCCAGCGCTCGTGCCGCCTGGAGATACCTGGTATGGCCGACGTGCATCAGATCGAAGCAGCCGTTCGTGAAGACGACTTTCTTCCCCCGCTCCTGCAGAACCGTGAGAACCGGAGCGAGCTCCTCCCTCGTCTTCAGCTTGTCGGGCATGTGATTCAAATGATCCATGCAATTCTCTCCATCTTATTGGGGACAGTCGTCCTGAATCAATGATCTGTGTTCACCCACCCAAGCCCCCGTCGCGCCGAGACGCGCCGATTGCCCTTCGAGGAACTCCTTGTTCGCCGGCAGGAAAGCGACTACACTTCCATTGCTTTTCCATCTTGGAAGATTCAGATGGCTGATGCGACCATCATGATCGTGGACGATGACGTCGAAATCCGGAACATTGTCGGCCGCATCCTGACCAAGGCGGACTATCACGTCATCGCGGCGGTTGACGGCAGGGAAGCCATTGCTCTTCTGAGCGCGAGCCCCGAGGGCACGATCTCAACCATCCTGGTGGATCTTCAGATGCCCAATGTCAACGGAGCGGAAGTGATTCGCCATCTCAAGGCTCATTATCCAACCGTTCCCTTCATCGTGCTGACGGCGGAGCGTGATTTTCTTCTCACCGAGATTCTGGCCAAGGAAGGGGTCTGCGATTACCTCATCAAACCGGTGTCCAAAGAGAAGATCTTGGAATCGGTCCGGGTCTCGGTCAGATTGCATCGGCTGCGCAGGGACCAGTCTCCGAGTTCATAACAGAGACACCTCTCTCGCGACTGCCATACCGGAACGATCTGCCTTCCTACCCTCGATTGAAGCCGGCACGCTCAACGCTCATCTTCCCGGCTCAGCAGCCCGCACCTTTCCACGGAGCAGACTCGGCAATCATGACTCTTGCGATTTGTCCGGAAGACCCCCAAGGCGTAGGACGTGCGTACCATGCTTGGTCATCAGGGCGTCGAGTGCGGCGATCGCTTTCTCCCGGCGATGGTCAAAGAGATGCGTCGTGACGGGGGCCAGTCCGGAAAGGCCGAGCCCGATCAGCCGGTATCGGACGTGGGGGACAATCAAGGAGCCAAGAGCCATGCGGATGCCCGGCCACATGGCCGGATCATAATTCAGCGGACCCGAGAATTGCTGCTGTCGGGTCGTGATCTTGAAATGGCTGTCCTTCAGTTTGATCGTAAAGACGCGACTCGCCAGGCCCTGCACACGGAGTTCGTGAGACAACTCACTGAGAAACCCCCGCAACATCTCTTCAAGGAACGACACGTCATCGGTGTCCTCGTCGAAGGTTGTTTCGTGGCTGAGACTCTTGGCGTCGCGATCTGCGACGACCGGGTCGGGATCGATGCCCCTGGCGATTTCCTGAACGGCCGGTAAACGGTTACCGAACAGGTGGCGCAAGGCGGATTCGAACCGAGGATCCAAGAGATCAGCAATCCGGACGACTCCGATTCGCCCCAGGCTTTCAACGGACTTCGGACCGATTCCGGGCAGGGCCGACACGGCGAGAGGAGCGAGAAACGACGCCTCTTCACCGGGCGAGATGACTGCCAGCCCGTCCGGCTTGTGCGCGTCGGCGGCAACTTTTGCGACGGTCTTTCCCGTTGCCAGGGCGACGGTACAGGTCAAGCCGGTCACAATCCGGATCTCTTCTTTCAGGGCGCGAGCGAGGTGCGCTGGGTCCGGATGCCTGGTTTGCAAGCTGGTCGTGTCGGCATAAAATTCGTCGATGCTCGTCCATTCGGTAGCGGGAAACAGGTGATCGGTGACCTCCTGCATCTGCCGGTGGAGCGTTGTGTAGAGCGGGCGGTTGGGCGGAACGAGCACCAGATCCGGGCAGAGATGCAGGGCCCGGATGGTCGGCATGGCCGAGCGAACCCCGAAACGGCGGACGGCGTAACTGGCGGCGGCAATAATGCCGCGCGGAGGAGGTCCCCCGACGGCCACGGGTTTTCCGACTAACGAGGGATCGGCCAGGATTGCCGCAGATGCGTACATGGCATCGATATCGCCGAAAAGAATTTGGCGTGGCCAGCGGGACATAGCACTCGTCAATCGTCAGGCGTCATCCGTCAATCGCGGGGAAGTTACAACATTACTCGATCTTATTCGATGAATTAGAGTGCCGAAACGGAGAAATCCAGCTCCAATTGGGAGGCTTGGCTCGCCGAACCCTGATTGGACTTTCGCCGATGCGTCACCAATGACGGATGACGAGTGACGGTTGACGGGTTCAGCTCCTGCAACGGCCCCCGGCAAGCGCCGCACTGGTGACGGCGGGGCTTGATCGTCCTTCGCTGTCTCCGGTAAATATGCCCGCACTTTTGACAGCGCCAGGCATAGCGTGCCAGCGCTTCCGTTTCCCGTGCCAATGAATGATAGACCGTGATGCCTAATCCGTCCTGATTCATGCAATCCATCATCCGTCGAAAATCCGCTCCATGGTTCGGGCGCCGTTTCAAGACGTCGTATTGCCATTGATGAATCATTTCATGGGCCAGCGTGCGCGTGAGCTCCAGGTCACCGCCGTGCGTCCCCGCGTCGAGCAACGGAAGAGAGAGCTTGATGCAACGTCGCGACGGTTCATTGGCGGGCTGAGTCGCGTCTACTGCCCGCGGCCCGCCACGACTCACGAACAAACCGGCAGATGACGTCAGTCGCCGGCTCCAGACGATGGAGATCGGCGGCAATGCCCCGTGAAAATACCCCACATTCAGATCGGCCCAACGTTTCTGAATGGGATCAGTCGTGACCATTGATTGTTCAGAATGGTGGACCCTCGACCGTGCTGTGATACCCCTGGAATGGGTAGATCTTCAACCGCGACACATCAGTGAGCGAGATGAGTGGACGGGACGTAGAAGATGAGTCGGGGCGTTTACTCCGGTTTCGCAAAGACCTGATCCTCGATCAGCTCGCAGAGGACATGGCCCAGGGTCGCATGACTTTCCTGGATGCGCGGGGTCACGCTCGACGGTACGACGAAGGCGTAATCGACCATGGAGGCC
>DAISKX010000461.1:0-3898 GCA_036820725.1 Nitrospiraceae bacterium | reverse complement strand
ATCGCGCAGATATCGCCTGTCCGTCGCGGTTCCTATACAATCGGAAAGCGTCCACGCTGGTTGCCCCGGATCATGGAAAACCGCTTGCACAGACTCGGTTGAAGTCTGTAGAAGCTGCCGACCGTGATAAGCCGTTTCTCCACTGAACCCATCCTGTCTCTCATGATGGTGATGCTTTGCGCCTATTACTCAGGCTGCGAAGCTGAGATTCAATCAGTGCACATCGTCGCACAAGACTTTCGATTCACTCCGGATACGATTCACCTCGCGCGTTCTCGGCCTATCCACCTCACCCTGTTCAATGAAGGAAGGGAGACACATGAATTCGAAAGCCCGCTCCTCTCCGATCCTTCGGTTGTGATCGAGTCCGTCACCCTGGCGGGCGAAGCGAGGGTGCCCGATCACCTTCGCATCGCCCCGGGCCAACGTTTGGAAGTTTTGTTTCGCGCCCCTTCCGGCACCTATCTGTTCTATTGCAAGGTGCGGGGCCATTCCGGCATGACAGGCACATTCATCGTCGAATAGGCAGACCGGCAGCCTCTCGAAGGGTCCACTGCGGGATGATGATGAGCTACTTCGTTTGATATCTCCATAACAGCGTCATGCTTGGTCCGAGCGCTCACAGGTCAAATCGGCCTGCTGCTTCGGGCTGATAAAGAATCTCCTTGATCCGCACCGTCCGTTTTCCTGCGGGAACCGGCCAGTCTCTGATATCGCCGGCTCGGTAACCAAGCATGGCTGTACCGATCGGTGCCAGAATCGATATTTTTTTCTCTGCGATCCCGGCATCGGCGGGAAATACCAGCGTATAGACGTTCTGGTCTCCCGTATCCATATCCTCGATCCGTACTTGTGAGTTCATCGTGACGACATCATGAGGAATCGCCTTAGGATCCACGATGTGCGCGCGGTCAAGCTCATTTTGTAAGCTTTCCAGATACTCCCGGTCTCGTTCTTTGACGGCAAAACCCACGTCCAACAGCTCCTTCAGCCGGCGTAAATCGAATTCGGTGATGTAAATGTCCCGGTTTTCCATGCGTGTGCTCCTCTCATGCTCGACCATGTCTGCGAAACCAGACGTCGATGGTCCGGCGCTCATGGGATGACTTACCCGTCAAGACCAAACCCGTCGGTAGAAATAGCCGCCCTGGTGAGTTGACTGCCTGCTCCTACCACCAACGCACATTCGATCCTACTCGCTTATCAAGCAAAAGGGGAAGCCCCGCGCGGAGGCTTCCCCTCAATGGATGACCGGATTCGACTGCGACTATCTTCGAGATGTTGGGATCGGACTGACTCCTTCAGCAGGCGTTATCGCCTGCTGTATCCCCATCTGTGCGCCGGTCAGCGATTTAATGCGACCATCGTTCGGCGGCAAGACCCGGAGATACCCCCACTGTCCTGACTGCGAATAGGGCAGACGTTGATTGCTCCAGACATAGTCGCCCGGCATCCGGTAGATTCCGCCCGCTGACGGAAGAAATGCATCGAGCGTCTCGGATCCCGAAAATTCGACCACGCTGATCTGGTCGGCCCCGCGCATGAATGGTTCGATCGGCCATTCGTGCTTCTCGACGCTGAACATGCCATTCTGCTCGTTGCTTGCCCCGAACACATGGATGCGCACGGGGTCTCCGGCATAGGCTTGAATCACCGGCGTCGCCGGATCTTCAGGCTTATCCACCGCACAGGGCTGGAAGACTTTGCCCAACGTGCAGCCGGCCTCTTCACGGAACTTGTAGGGTTCCGATCTATAATTGACCGCGGTCAGACCCGCCGCATTCTGAACGTAGGGCATGAAACTCGTCCCGATGATGTTGTCCTCATCTTGAAAGAACAACGCCACATCCCGGTAATTGACCCGGTTCTCATACCCGGGAATGGCCCGGTTGACGATGACATCGGCCATCCAGCTGTTCTTGTTGGAGAGGTCCGCGCCCGTCCTCGGATCCCTGTAGGTGGCCCCCTTCGGTCCGATGATGATGGCTCCGTAGAGACCGTTCCTGGGATTGGTCATCACATTGCCCCAGTCCCACACCAGCGATGCAATCTCTCCCAGGAATGGATCTGCATAGTACGTATAGGATCGGCTTTCCCCCGGACCGATGGTTTGATCACCGGGATTGTTGCCGACATTCGCTCCCATTGAATCCTTGGGATCGAACGCCAAAGAGATGGCAGAGAATGATGCCCGGCCTTCTTTCATCTTGTTGGTCAGCTTCACCGTGATACAGTCACCGGTATTGACCCGCAACGTCAGCGGCATCGGCTGGAGCCCTGCCGCGACCGTCGCCACCTCATCTTCCAGTGTGTATATCTTCGCTTGAGGATTCGTCATTTGAATGTGTCGCTCGAAGTCTACTTCGATCGAGTCGGGGGCCTTCGGATTCAGTTTCATGGACGGGTAGTCCATGGCCACGACATTGAAACTCTTGGCCGGGGCATCGGCAGGACACACGGCCATCGGCTTGGGGATTTCATCGCGGCGACTGTATCCGGCCGGCAGCTTCTGAAGGTCGGGCGCTTCCTTGTCCAGCACCCGCAAGATTCCCCATGCGCCCTCGGAAAACTTCGACGAACGACCATTGAAGTGAATGTAGTCTCCCGGTTGCAGCCTCGGTCCACCCGCTTGAGGCACGACCAGGTCGTAGCGCTCAGCGATGCCGATATGAATCGAGTTCTTCCGATTCGCATCACCCGCATACCGCTCCGTCAAATACGTGTGACCCGAGAGCGTCCACACCATCGTCTCATTCGCCATGGTCTGCAGCAGACGAAACACTACCGTGTCTCCCAAGTACGCCCGGACCATCGGCGTATAGGGATCGCCGTGCACGGCACTGCTGAAGAGTTGTGACGAATTCGGGTTCGCCTTGAGCCGGCCGGCGATCGGCTCGGCATGGAAATTCAAACTCCCCCCGGTCGTATGCGTGCCTCCGTTCAGGAACGGCATCGGGGTCATGGGAATCTTCTCCGGCATCATAAACGATACGGTCTTGCCCGCTTCGAGCGCCACCTCGATCGGCTGGCCAGGAGGATTGCCTTCGGTCACGATATTCACCGTATGAGGCACGCTGTCATTCATCTGTACCATCAATTCGCGGAAACTCCCGTTCACCCCATATCCCACCGGCTCGACGGTCCGGATATCCGCCACCGGTCCGCTCCGGATTTGCTTCCCGGTCTTCGGATCATGATAGGTCGATCCCACCGGCTCGATGATGATCGTTCCGAACCCTCCGTGTCCCCAGGTCACTCGACCCAGCGCATGGTCGTGCCAGAACACGGTCCCGACATCGGCGTCGACCCAGAATCGCTGACGCACAAACTCCACCGTCACAATGTCTTTGGCTGGATGATCGTTCTTCAGCGGCCGGAAGAGCGTGAGCTGATTACCTGAGATGGATTTGATCCGGCCGATCTCATTGCCACCGACATTGTCCGCGCCGATCAGAATCTCGACGTTCGGATGATACTGTGCGGCGTTCTTGACCGTGATCGTCCGTTCACCTTTCTTTGCCGGTTTTGCAAATTCGGTATTGAGTGGCAAGGGCAACCCCTTATCGACCTTCTTCTTCATCATCGTAAAGGGCCGCACGGACTGTTCGTAGGAGAAGCCGGTAATCACGCCGTCGGACGACTGATTGTCGAACTGCAGGAAATGCCAGTGTGTATTGATCTTCGACGAATGGAAATTGGTTTGGTCATCGTCTTCCCATTCGCTGGTCAATGTCCAATCGATGCAATCATAGATGTTCGCCCGCACGACCAGCGGATACTTCCGCTCGCTCTTGCGGACCTGTGCTTCTTCCTCGTGCAAGACATAGAGCAACCCGCCCTGATCCACAATGGCCGGTTCGTCTCCCTGCTTATCCGCCAACGTCACCGGCGTTTGGAT
>DAISKX010000460.1:0-3907 GCA_036820725.1 Nitrospiraceae bacterium | reverse complement strand
AGGCCATGGGAGGTCCCAGTCTCCCGCCCGGGCCCGCGTCCTTGAGCAACAGCCTTGGCGACAGATCGTCTGACCAGATCTCAAAACGCATCGATAAGGAACGTGCAAGAGTCTCATTCGGCAGGTCCGAGCGCGCGATCGGACGGCCGGTCTCGGGAACTCGAGCGAGAGATTGGTTCTCTCGCCGACAAGGCTTTCAAGTCGGTTGCTGTCGCAACGATCGTCGCATGCGGAAGTGATCAGATCTGCAGCTGGTCGGAATAGTTTGTGGCACCTGCAACTTCTCTTGCACTGACGCTTCTGATATTATTCCGCCCGAGGACACCCCTATGAAATGGACGCACCCTCTATGCCTGTTCCTATTCGTGGTTTTGGCCGCAGCCTGCGCATCACCCAAGGTCGGGTACGACTATGATCATAGTGCACAGTTTAACGCCTATCGCACGTACGAATGGGGTCCGGGCACATCGCAGGCGAGCGGCGACCCCCGCATCGACAATCCCCTCCTCGATGCGCATATTCGGAGAGCTGTCGTGGCGGAGTTGCGCTCAAAAGGCTTTACGCCACCGAAGCAGGGAGAGCCGGATTTTTATGTGGCCTACCATGCCGGAGTGAAAGATCTGATAAAGGGGTCCTCTACTCAAAATTACATCGGGGATCGGGCGCACGGCACCTACACCACGATCAGCGACATTCAGCCATACAGGGAGGGGACCTTGCTGATCGATATCGTCGATGCCGCATCGAAACAACTGGTCTGGCAAGCGTCCGCGATGGCGGAAGTCGACCCTGGCATGAATTCCGAAGAGCGGGACACGCGCATCCATCAGGTCGTTCGCGCCATGCTCGCACATTTCCCTCCCCAGTAAGCATGAGGAACCTCTGATGCGGCTGAGATGGAAGGAACGGCTTTGCGCGTTACTCCTGATAGCATCGTTCGGCGCCTGTGAGTCGGCCAGAGTCGGGTACGACTACGATCGCCGCACCAATTTCAACGCCTATCACACCTACGAGTGGATACCGGGCAACCAAGAGCGCACCGGGGACGCGCGCATCGACAATTCTGCAGTCGACATGCGCATTCGGATCGCCGTTGCCGCGCAGCTCCGCTTAAAAGGCTATACCGAGCCAGTGAACGGTCCGCCGGATTTCTATGTGGCCTACCATGTCGGGTTGAAGGACATGGCCCCGAATGTCTCCAGCCAATATTATTCACCGGGAATGGCCGGGAGACCCTTCACTCATTCGGTAGACAGTCGATCAGCGGGCGGCGCGCATGTGACGACCCCCGATGGCCAGCCTTCCCTGACTGGTACGCTGCTGGTGGATATTATCGATGTCCCCTCAAACACATTGGTCTGGCGCGGGACTGCGGCCGGCATGGTTGATCCCGATCTGTCCTCGCAAGAACGGGACGAGCGCATCAGAACGATCGTGCACGAAATGTTTACCCATTTTCCGCCTCACTGACTGCCGGCCTGAGCTATCTCCAGCACCTTCAACAGGGTGTTCCAGTTTCTCAGCGTCGACGTGGTCCGTAGCGTGCGTTCGTCGGGGCGACCCCGTCCGGCAGCCGGAGATAGATGTCACGCCGCACAGCATCAGTCGTGCGTACGCGAACGGAGCGGGCGGGCGAGTCCGTCGGAAGCCCTGCATCGGACCAAACATATCGACTAGCAAGATAGATTGAAGAGGACTCACGAACAGTACGCCACTGCCGGGGGTACTCTGTCGACGACAGGAATTCAGTCCGCGAGGAAATGGGATCACTGACGGACAGGCCTTCTCTTTTTTCGGCGAAGGAATGTTGGTGTATGCACAGCCGGAGGTGGTAGACTAAACCTACTTCGCCACACACATCTCCCTCGCAGAATAGGAGGCCACCATGCGCTGGTTCGTGCCTCTCCTCATCCTGACTTCAGCCATCATCACGGTCCCTGCCCATCCTCAACTGATACCGGGCGGGCCGAGTGGTGACTTCCGCATCAACGATCAGCCCGGCACCGCCCCCACGGTGGGACCTCCGGGAGGGCCGAGTCTGCCACCAGACCCGATGATGTTTCGCGACACCCTCGGACCCAAACCCCCGGACGAAGTACTAAAGAGCATCGATAAGGATCTCGGCCGATCCATGGAGCGCTCGAGCACAGGTATTCAGTCCCCTGATCTAGAAAAGGATCTTCGCTATCCTTCAGATACATTCAAGTGACGGCACCGACAAGAACGGCGAATAAACCGGCGGACGAGCGACGAAGAAAGAGGTGCGCGACGAGACGACTAGGGAGCTTCATTCCCATCCTAGCGAGGCTGCCAGATGCCCTGTGCAATGACCATCAAGGCACACAAGGCAAGGATGATCCCCGCCCCCATGAGAGACACTGTGACTGAAAACGCCCCATACTGCCTAAAGGGGGCGCGACGGTACTGCGGGAACCGCATCAGACAGAAAGTCGTGATGGCGGCCCCGGTTCCAATCACGGCAATGAGCACTTGTGCCAAATTCACCGTCATGAATTACAAGATATGGGTGGACCCGTGCACCCTTGCTCTCATCGTCGGAGCGTCCTCAGCGCTTACCCTACCTTCTCCCAAAAGGGAGGATAAGAAATAACCAACCCCTGCTCCGAAACCGTCAGCGTATTCTCAAACGATCCGTCATTGGTTCTATAATGGTAGGCGTTATCCGACAGCCGTCGATAGGTTTGCTCGAGAATCGACACGGTCAACCCTGGAAAGCCGACATAGGCCGCTCGGCTCAATCCAGACGCGCCGACCGATAGATTAAGCCGCCGGAGTGCGATGGTGTTGGTGGCAGGAGTGAAGGCCAGATCGATATCGTGACACCCGGAGAGGTGTTCAGCCGGCTGCCCCGAAACCTTCCATGCTCCCTCCGAACTGACCTGCAAGAGGAGCTGCGTATATTCTCCGTCCATCGCTGCGTTTATCTTGGCTTCACGAGCGTGCCAATGGCGATTGCACTGCACCGAATATTCGATGCGATAGCGCACGCCTTCCTCGACTCCCACCACCGCGCCGCTGAGGCGATGGCGGGTACCGAAACTCATCAGTGCGCAATATTCCATAGCTGGTTGATCCACACGCCGCCACGCGATAATCGAGCGATGCGTTTTCTGTGACTGACGTTGGGCGTGAATGACGCGCATAGAGTCACGGATCAGATGGAGAGTGGTTCGTGGCAGAGAGGCTACTGCCGAAGGTCCATAGAGTCAATGAAGAGCCACAGAGCGCGATCAGCCTGCGCCATCCTTGGCGGCTATCACCCCCTTGATTGCCGCCGTGGCGCGCCTGTAAGCTGAGCCCCCTTTTCCGGCACAGATCGAATCAGGTCTTCGCGAAGTTCCACGTGCCATCGAAGGAGGTCTTGCATGGCCTCGGTCGCGCGTTTGACATCAGCCGCTTTCCTGACCGTTGCCTGCTTCTTCCTCTTTTCAATTTCTTTCGCCGCATTGTCGTCGAAGGCGCTCTCCCCGTATGTCGATGGGCTTGATGCCCTGAACGACGGCCGCTGGTCCGACGCCGCCACAGCCTTCTCACGCGCGCTCGATATCTCCGGCGACGATCCGGACATCGCGGTGGCTCGCGGAGTCGCCTACGCTTTGGCGGAAGATTTTTCCCGCGCGTTCAAGGATCTGGACCGCGCCAAGCGGTTGGGTATGCGCGGCCGCGAGCCCGAACTCTGGACCTATGTGGCCGAAGCCATGAGCGGCATCATTGCCGATAAGGGTCACGCGCTCGGCGGATTTGCCGGCCGGCCCGACGTCCCGGCGGTCGTGAGCATCCCCGGTCACATGGCACAGGGCCGAGACGATTATTCGACCGAGTACGCCTCATTCATCGTGTACCGGTTGGGCATGGAATATCAAAAGTATCGACTCCCCGATCAGTT
>DAISKX010000459.1:0-3914 GCA_036820725.1 Nitrospiraceae bacterium | reverse complement strand
GAGCCGCAGGCAGAAGCCCCAAAGGCCCAGACTCAGGCAGAAAACACCAAGATCGAGACGCGGGCAGAGGAGACAAAGCCCGAGACGCGGGCAAGAAACCCAAAAACAGGGGAATTTTTCCCCGAGAAATTCATGATCCGCGGCGGGTATAATTACATCTTCAACGCCGATACAAAATTCAGCATCAACGGCCCCAGCGGCGTCGGAGGAACGGTCAACTATGCGAATCAGCTGGGCGGCCAGCGCGAAGACAGCTTGTGGAAGATCGATTCCTTATACCGCTTCAATCCTCGGCACAGCATCGGGTTCTCCTATTACAACGTGAAGCGCAAAGGGAATCGCCCCGTGGACCGTGACGTCACAATCGATGACGTCACCTACGCCGCAGGCGGCAGCATCGATAGCGAGCTGAATTTCCAGATGTATCGATTTCTGTACAACTATTCGTTTCACCATGATGAGAAGGTCGAATTGGGATTTTCCGGCGGCCTCTATTTCGCCAACGTTGGAGCGAAATTTGAATCGAACCTGACATGCACAGGCGGAGCGACGTGTGGAACGGGGGCGACATTTTCTCGCAACGGGACGTCCAGCAGCTTCACCATTCCCCTTCCGACGATCGGGCTGTTCTTCAATTACAACATCACTCCCCGGCTCCAGAGCCAGGTCCGTTTTGATTGGTTCTACATCGAGACCGCTCAATTCAAGGGTTCGATTACGGAAGCGTACTTAGGCTTGGATTACCGGCTGTTCAAGCATTTCTCGCTCGGGGCGGCGTTTGACCGTCTCAACATCGAGGCGGACTACAATTCAAGGAAAAGCGGCGGGTTTAGCTTCGACAACGATTGGAATACCGTCTTTCTCTACGGCGCGCTGTACTTTTGACCGGGACCAGTCCTGGCTCACCTGTGCGTCCGCGTCCGGATTGGGTGGTGTCAAGCGAGATGTTGCAGGGCTGAATGTTCGGTGAGAGTCTCTTGGCTGAGCCTGGTGCTCCTGTCGGTCGTTGCTTGTCGTTCGGCGACGCGCCGCCTCAACCTCCACGGTGATCCCACGCAGCCTGTGCCCGATTCTTCGTTGACCGGAAGGGCTTCGACATGGTCTTCGAGCCCAACGTCAATCTCACGAAGACGTTCATCTCACAGATGGATCGCATGGAATCATTCTTTCGAGGTCAAGGCTTCGTCTATGCGGTCAATCCACGGTTCAATCATGGAAGCTTCGTCACGTGGATTGACGATATCCTCTCCACTACCCATCGATCGAGATCGCCGGTGTGGCTTGCGGCGTATCGTGCGGCCTATCGGGTTTTCCCAACGTCGTCTCTTAAACCGGTCGAAGTCTTTGTCACATGAAACGAGGACGGCATGCCCTTAGATGAAATCATCGGCTTCGTGGCGGGATTCGGAACGACCTTTGCGGCCATGCCGGATTTGATTGCGATGCTCCGCCGGCGCTCCTGTGAAGGCATGAATCCCACTATGGCCGCGATTATGGGCACGTTTCAAATTGTGTGGGTCTACTATGGGTTCTTGATCGAGTCAAGGCCGGTGATCGTGTGGAATCTGATCGCAGTCGTCATCAATTTCCTCACGGTCGGCGCCTATGCCTATTTTGCCTCCTCAAAGCGGGAATGATGGCCTCACGCAAAGCAACCGGGTCTACGGCGCCGTTGGTCGGGTAAGATAGCGCTCAGTTTCCGGTTCAACGAGGCGTACGGACGCATTCCTTCCTGTCCGGAAAACATTCTGTTTGCATGAACCATCCAACCCATCCAATCGACACGAGAGGGCAACCATCGCACTTCAAGGCATGCTGTGTAGTCCGCAATTTGCAACGGTCGTTTCTTTTTCTGGGGATCGTGGCCTTTTCTTTTCTCCTGGCCGGCACAGGCCTTGCCGAAGAAGCTTCTCCTGATGCCGGAGCAATACAGGGCCCCCCTTCCCCCTTCGAGCCGTTGCCCTCCGAAAAGCCGTCTACGGGCACGTCGGAGTCAAGCAGAATCGCTCGCTGGCAGAGCGATGCGCATTCTTGGGAGACCGGCGCAGGCCGCAGCTATCTACTACCGGCCGGGGAGATCTTGCTGTACGAGGTCTTCCTCAATCTCTTCGACCGAAATTTTGTCGAGCCAAAGGAAGATTACCAAACGAGCTGGAGCACGATCTGGGATCACATCACAGATCCGCATTGGGTCGTCGATAACGATCAGTTCAAGGTCAACCAGTTTCTGCATCCCTACGGAGGGAGCGTCTATTACGGGCTGGCGCGGTCGTCTGGCTTGAACTTCTGGGAATCATTTTTGTACAGCGTCGCCGGGAGTTATGTCTGGGAACTTGCAGGCGAGACAACCAATCCCTCCATCAACGACATGGTTGCAACACCTGTGGGCGGGACGTTTTTGGGAGAACCCTTCTTTCGCATGGCTAGTCTGATCCTCGAAGAAGCCCAAGGAAAGCCAGGGTTCTGGCGAGAACTCGGCACAGCGGTCATCGCACCCCCATTAGGGTTCAATCGCCTGGTCTTCGGCAACAAGTTCGACACGATATTCCCGAGCCACAAGCCTGCCACCTTCATGCGTGTGCAGGCAGGAGGAACCCTCTCATCGAGCAGCCATAACGTCTCATCCGGGGTCGAAGAAAACGGAGCCGTGGCGGACTTCACCTTCACCTACGGCCTTCCGGGCAAGCCCGGCTACACGTACAAACGCCCATTCGACTATTTCGATTTCCATGTGAGAGCGGTCACAGCCAATGCGTTGGAAAGCATTAACAGCCGAGGGCTTCTTTTGGGCACCACCTACGCGCCCGGTGAATCGACCCGGGGGATCTGGGGACTCTACGGAAGTTACGATTATATCTCACCACAGGTATTTCGCGTTTCCAGTCCTGCTGTGTCGCTCGGAACCACATGGCAAACGTGGCTGTCGCAGGTTGTGGCCCTCCAAGGCACCGCCCTCGCCGGAGTCGGCTATGGAGCGGCGGGCAGTATTGAGAAGACCGGAGAGCGAGATTATCACTACGGAGTTACCCCGCAAGGTTTGCTCGCGCTTCGCCTCATCTTCAGCGACAAAGTGATGATTGACCTCACAGGACGTGAATATTATGTGAGCAATACCCTGTCCACGGAAAACGGATGGGAAAATATCCTGCGTGGCGATTCGTCACTGACGGTCCGGGTCTACGACCGTCACGGTGTGGCGCTTCGATATTCTCACTCGCATCGGAACGCCAGTTATGAAGGTATTGAGTATAAGGATCAGCGGGTCGGAACCTTCAGCCTGATGTATGTGTTCCTCGGAGAAACGGGATTCGGGGCAGTGGACTGGCGTTAAGAGGAATACTACCGACGATAGGCCGACCCATGCCGCAACTGTGACCAATGTGGGATCGGAGCGGTAGGCTTGGTATGGTTCTGTTACCTCTCCCTGATCTTCCTTGTCGAGGCTGTCACTTTTGACAGTTCCCGCCAATATCGAGACATGGTAAACCGACTGGTATCATGACATTGCGCCTGGCGATGCCGGCTATAGACGGTCATGGTCAATATAAAATTCGTTAGGTCAGGTCGACAACCCACTCTGTCCGTGAGGAGGTGTTGTCATGCAGATCGTCTACAACTATCTCGCACTGAATCGCGCCCACGATTGCGAGCCAGAAGCCGCTTCCAAAGGGCAAGGTGCAACTCTGCAGGAGGGCTGCCGGAACGAGCGGCAAAGCAGCAGCAGTGACGATGTCGGTGAACGGTACGAAGGTCGCCGAAGGCGAACTACAACCTTGACGAGGGCATGGATATCGGCATGGATGTCCGTTCCGCTGTGACTTGACCTACAACCTGCTGTTCGTGCTCACAGTGAGAGAACAGCGGGAAATGGAGTATGAACACATGCGTCACTCAATAACAAGAGCACACTGGAC
>DAISKX010000458.1:0-3924 GCA_036820725.1 Nitrospiraceae bacterium | reverse complement strand
TGACGTGCATTATTCTGCACGTCGTGAACCTCATTATTCTTCGCGTCGCGGACCTAGCTGCGGCCGCGCTGCACGGCCTTTTTTGAGCATCCTGAGAATATTCCTCTCCTCTGCCAAACGACCGGAACACTGCCTCACAGAATCAAAAAAACCGTTCGCGCCTCCGCAGGGAGAGAATCAATCTACTGGGCATGTGCGACGGCCAGTGTTTCTGCTTCTGCTGCCTTCACCGGCGCTCCCGGCGCCACAATCTCGGATGGATTCACGGTGATCGGTTCTCCGCTCATCTGTTGCAAAAACGCGATGACCGACAGAATCTCGTTCTTAGAAAGCCCGATCGGGTTCTTATTGATGTACGGCATCCGAGCGGGATATTCCTTCGGCTGACCCTCGTGACGGAAATCGAGATACAAGTACGCCTGTGGCTCGGTCAAACTTTCATACATGAACTCACGGGAAAGTTTTGCGCCGATTCCCTTGAGGTCCGGACAGCGGGCTGATTCGCTCGGGCCAATGGAATGACAGAGCGCACATTGCCCCTTGCTAAAGAAAATTTTCTGCCCGATCGCAGCCATGTCCGTCGAAGTCTTGATATTCGCAATGTCGAATTTCTCCTCAGCGGGCGGCAGCGACGCCATCTGTGGAACCGCCAGGGCGACCAGCGCAAACAGTCCCAGGACGATGGCGACAAATCCAACGACTCTGACAAACTGTGCTTTAATAAAAAGAAGAATGATGACGCCGGAGCCAACGACGCAAAGACCGATCAACTGCAACATTGCGACTTCACTCATAAGTACCCTCTCGTCAGCAATTTTGAATTATGAATGCTGAATGTTGAATTGTTCCGACTACTTCTCATTAAGAATTACGGCTTTGCCATTCAACATTCATAATTCATCATTTCGCGCTGTCGCTTTATCCAGCGCGGTTGATCCCCCTGCCATGGCAGGCAGCGCGCCCTGAGGAAGGGGAGCCTTCGTGGCCGTCCCCCCACCCGCTTTGGCCTTATCCCCCATGGTCGCGACCCAGAAGATAAAGGCGACCAGCATGCAGAACAAGAAGGTATTCAGCGCCATGAAGGCGGCGGCGTAACCCAGCGCGGGAGAAAATGCATAGGGAGATGAGTCCCGCATGACGCCGTAAATATGCCAATGCACCCGCGATGAGGAGCGGGCGTACCCCATCAGGGTCATCAAGAGAATCACCATGACCGCATTCAAGACCAGCGCATAGCCGGCTCGCGGAGGCATCTGGCCCCACACCATTTCCGTTGTTGTTTTGGCGCTTTTCAAGAGCAAGGCGGTCAACGGGGTAATCGTCAGCATGACGAACAACACGATCAGCACTTGCGACGTGGAAAAATAGTTGATACGGATGATGGCAGGGACAAAATACCCCCACACACCGAGGACCACCACGACGATCGCAGCAATCACAAGCACGGCGCCCATCAGCGCCTTTGCGATTTTTGCCCACCCGGCTGTTTCCTGTTTTCCGGCACGCCA
The DNA here is from genome assembly GCA_036820725.1 of Nitrospiraceae bacterium. Classification (GTDB taxonomy): domain Bacteria; phylum Nitrospirota; class Nitrospiria; order Nitrospirales; family Nitrospiraceae; genus DASSBQ01. The sequence continues at coordinate 2,416 of DAISKX010000458.1, read as the reverse complement.
ATACATGATGAAACTCATGAACGTGACGAGAATCATGAGATTGGCAACCGTCATCTTGGCCGACATGACGCCGAACACGCCCAACAAGGGATGGTGCGTGCCGCCCATCTTCCGTGCTTCCTCCAGGCTGGCGACGAGGGAGTGCGGGGTCATCCAGACGCCAAGGCACAGAAGGAGAATGATCAGCATCGCCATGATCGGCTTCCGATACTGCATCTCCGACCCCGGAATACGGTGCGTGATACCGAGCCAGAAATAATAATTCGATCCGAGAAATAGGACACCGATCAGCATCGCCTGCAGAATGAAGAGCCATGAGAGAAATCCACCCATGAGCGTGATGCCCATCTGCTGGTTGTACTGGTAGATCTCGCGCATCAGCCAATATCCGGCAAACGGGAGCGGGAGCAGCCCGAACACGCCGATGAAATTGCCGACGTAGCCCATCCAATCGTAGTGGTACCGCTCTTCCAGGCTTTTAGCCGATAGATATCGGATACCGGCGTAGGCGCCGCAAATGTACCCGCCAAGGACCACGTTGGCGATCAACCGATGAATGTTCACCGGCCACCAGGTCGGATTCCAGGTGGCGGCCCATGCACGTTGTAAATCGGTGCCCTCGGAAATCACGACTGGACTGGCTTGAAACGTGGCCCAGGAGTTGGGAACGATCATGATGAAGAAGGCGAAGACGTTGAGGAGAAATCCCAAAAGGATGTGAAAGCTCTTGCCCCCTCCCTCCGACATCGCATCCCAGCCATACCAATAGAGATACAGCGTCACGGTCTCCAACAGGAATAACAGGCAGTAGACAATGAACGACGGAAAGAAGATGTCCGTCAGGTAGTTCATCAACTTGGGATAGAAGCCGATGAGCAAGAACAGAAGAATCCCGCCGAACAGCGCCGTGGTCGCATAGGAGGAGGTCAGAAGTTTCGTGAACTCCTTCGCCAGCTTGTCGTAGCGTTTGTCACCGGATTTCCACCCGACGATTTCGCACAACCAGGCAAAAATCGGGACGCCGAGAACGAAACCGGCCAGGAGAAGATGCAACTGGGCGATGACCCAGACGATGTTCCGGCTGCCGATTCCGGGGATATCCCGATAATCCCGGGTGGAGGCACTGCCTGAATCCTCCGCCAGACCGAGGTCCGGAAGGCCGAGCAGATAGATGAGGGAGGCCAGACCTGCAACCCCGAGGAGGCCCGCGGTGTGATAGCACGTTGGTGTATGACCGTCACGCTGGTGTGCCATGTTCGTCACCTCGTGAGTGCCCGGATTATGGTTTGGCTTTGGGCGGAGCAGGTTTCGCTTCAACATGCGGCTTCGTGTCTCCCTTTGGGGCCGATTCTTTTGCACCGGCCTTTTCTTTCCCGCCCTTACCCTTGTTTTCTTCGGCCTGCTTCTCAAGAGAAGCAATTCTGACTTCGGAGTCCTTGAAGGTCTTTTCCGCTTTGCCAAGCGTCCTCTGCGGATCGAGGTGCGACTCTGCCTTCACTTCTTGAGGTTTGCAACATTCATGGGGATGTGGCGTGGTGGAGGGCAGGAATACCCAGAACAGAATGCCTAAGACGACTCCAGTTGCCGTAAACGCTCCGAGCATCAACACTTGATCCGCCGGGACGCGCATAAGGTCCCATTTGTAGACGAGTGCCTGATAATTTTCGCCGGCAGGCCGACCTCGGTTCGCGAGAGACCGGACGAATCGTCCCACGATCGAGAAGCCGATACCCGCCAGAAGCGCGAGCACAATCGTGGAAACACTGCCCCATAGGGTGAGGTCAAGACTAATGCGCTCGGCCACCCCGAGATGTTCCAGAAACTCGACCTCAAAGAGGGATTCGGAAATAGAACGAGCGATATCGGTGACCTGCCCTTCGATGAACCACAACAGGGGAATGTAGACAGCCCCGGCGAGAGCGCATCGCACCCACAAGGACGACCCGAGCGAGTCCGGCGGTTCCACACGGAGTTTCTCCAGGAACGTAGTACGTGCAACCAGCCCAAGCGCCCAGATATCGACGGGGATAGACAGAAGAAACAAGATCGGTAATCCGGCTCCTTCGCCCAGATGTACATCCATCCCCGCGATGAGGACAAAATACGCGAACACGCTGACGGGGCTCATCAGGAGAAGCACAAAGACGATGCCTAGCTTGGTTTCAAGATGGATGGTACCCATCGCGATGAACAGAAGGGCGAACGCCATCTTGATGGGAAGCGCGGTCCAGAACGCAGCCCAGAGTACGCCAAGACCCAGCTTGAAGGGAGACATCGATTCTCGATCAACCATAGTCGTTAACGCTCAGCGAGGATGTTCAAAAAAGCCGGCCATCTCACCCGCCCAACCCCGAGCGCGCCGAGACGCGCTCCGCCCCGAACTCACCCCCCAACCCGAGCCTGCCGAGACAGGCTC
>DAISKX010000457.1:0-3928 GCA_036820725.1 Nitrospiraceae bacterium | reverse complement strand
GCGGAATGCCGGCCAGCTGATCAAGAAAGTGACGCTGTATTACAACAAAACCCGGCAGGCGGCCATCACCAAGGAACTCATGGACATCGTTGGCGGAGCGGAAGCACTGAAATAGAACGATGTTGAATTATGAATTAGGAATGATGAATTGTTCGCCCTAAATTCATAATTCAACATTCAGAATTCATCATTCGCGACAAAGGAGCGAGACGTGAGCACAGGCAAAGTCATTCAGGTCATCGGGCCGGTCGTCGATGTGGAATTTCCTCCGGGCCAGCTTCCTAACATCTATAACGCGCTTAAAGTAAGTCAAGACGAGGACAAGGCTGCCGGGAGGCCCGCCGTGAGATTGACCCTCGAAGTGTCGCAGCATCTTGGCGAAAATCGCGTCCGTGGCGTCGCGATGTCTACCACCGACGGTCTTACCCGGGGCATGAACGTGCAGGACACAGGTGCGCCGATCTCCGTGCCCGTTGGACGGGAAACGCTCGGGCGCCTGATGAACGTGCTGGGTGAACCCGTGGACGAAAAGGGCCCTATCAAGACCAAAAAGACCTATCCGATTCACCGGCCTGCTCCAAAACTTGAAGATCAGGACACCAAGACCGAGGTGCTCGAAACCGGCATCAAAGTCGTTGACCTTCTCGAGCCCTATAGTAAGGGAGGCAAGGTCGGTCTGTTCGGTGGCGCCGGCGTCGGCAAGACAGTCATCATTATGGAGCTGATCAACAATATCGCCCTGCACCATGGTGGATTCTCCGTGTTCGCGGGTGTCGGTGAGCGCACTCGTGAAGGGAACGACCTGTGGCATGAAATGCAGGAGTCCAAAGTCATCGATCCCGATGATTTCACGAAATCCAAAGCGGCATTGGTCTATGGTCAAATGAATGAACCACCGGGAGCCCGCCTCCGCGTCGGTCTCACTGGCCTCACCGTCGCCGAATATTTCCGCGACGAAGAGAACCAGGACGTGCTGTTGTTCGTCGACAATATCTTCCGGTTTACCCAGGCTGGGTCGGAAGTGTCTGCATTGCTCGGCCGTATGCCGTCCGCGGTGGGATATCAACCCACTCTGTCGACTGAAATGGGCGCATTGCAGGAGCGCATCACGTCGACCAAGCGGGGATCGATTACCTCCGTTCAAGCGATTTATGTGCCGGCCGACGACCTCACGGACCCGGCTCCGGCGACGGCTTTTGCCCATTTGGATGCGACCACCGTTCTGTCGCGTCAATTGGCAGAATTAGGTATCTATCCCGCGGTCGATCCGCTCGATTCCACCTCCCGCATTCTCGATCCGCAGGTCATCGGCGAAGAACACTACAAGGTCGCCCGCGGCGTTCAATCAGTGTTGCAACGCTATAAAGATCTTCAAGATATTATCGCCATTCTGGGTATGGACGAATTGTCGGAAGACGATAAGCTGGCCGTGGCCCGGGCCAGAAAGATTCAGCGATTTCTCTCGCAACCATTCCATGTGGCCGAAGCGTTCACCGGCTCACCGGGGAAATATGTCAAACTCAAGGATACGGTCAGAAGCTTCAAGGAGATTCTTGAGGGCAAGTATGACCATCTCCCGGAACAGGCCTTCTATATGGTCGGCCCGATCGAGGAAGCAGTAGCAAAGGCCGAGAAGATGGGAGTGAAAGTCTAAGCAAAGTTTACCGTCACTCGTCAAAGGTCATCCGTCAATCGTGGGACATCCCAGTGATCTGAATCGATTGACCAATGACGAATGACGTTTGACGGTTTTGGTGAAGAATGGCTGGGAAAATTCTACTAGAAGTCGTGACGCCGGATAAGTTGCTACTGAGCCAACCGGTGGATATGGTGATTGCGCCCGGTGCGGAAGGCGAGTTTGGCGTATTGCCGGGACATTGCCATTTTCTTTCTACGCTCCGTATCGGAGAACTCCGGTATCAGGTTCAAGAGGTCTGGCACTATATGTCCGTCCTGTGGGGATTTGCTGAAGTGACGCCCACCAAAGTGACGGTCATGGCCGAGATTGCGGAAAAAGCGGAAGACATCAATGTCGAACGTGCCCGGGCCGCGGTCGAGAAGGCTGAACAACAAGTGCAGATGGGAGGCCTGCCCTCCGAAGTCAGAGATGCCCAGATCAGCCTCGAAAAAGCCCGCCTTCGCAAGAAGATCGCCGAACGCGCGCGGCGAGGTGGCCATGCTTGAGAGTGTGAGCTGAACCGACCCTGCCGCCATTAGATTGCCTGTAGCCTACTGAAAACTCTCTCCCGTCCTCACTGAAAACTGTCGGCATTGTCAATGGAGACTCATTGGCTTGCCGAAGAACTGAGACGATAGCGAAACGATCGTCCACCTCCTCCCACTGGCTGGTGGCGATCACCATGTTGTGTGCGAGCAGTTTTCACTCCTCGAGAATGAAAAAACAATGCCCGCGCCTGGAGGAGTCCTCATGTTCTCGATCGGGAGCCTTCCCACCGTCCTTCTAGTTGGAGCGAAATGGTGGCACCGGGACGATGTAGAATCAAGCAAAGCGGCGGTAAGGTCGGCATTGAAATCGAATGATCAGCTCATGGCTGAGCTGAGCGCTCTGTCTTCTCATTTCTTTTGCTCGATCTTGTTCCATCTTATATGGCTTCTTGATTAGCTGCCGCCTATCCCCTACCCTCCGGGTATGGAGGTCTCCGTTTCACCAACCTCAGAAACCATCCAAACCAATATTCCCCAACGTCTCGACCGACTCCCATGGTCTCGCTGGCACTGGCTGGTCGTGACGGCGCTCGGGATCACGTGGACATTGGACGGCTTGGAAGTCACGATTGTCGGCGCGCTGGGGGCGATCCTCACTCATCCCGCGACGTTGCATCTGACCGAGGCGGAAGTCGGGTTGACGGCTTCGGCCTATCTCGCTGGTTCGGTCCTCGGTGCCATGCTGTTCTCCTATCTCACCGATCGCCAAGGCCGGAAAAAATGGTTCACGTTGACGCTGATGTTGTATCTGACGGCGACAGTCATGACCGCGTTTTCGTGGAACCTCTGGAGTTTCATGATCTGCCGCTTTCTTGCCGGCGCGGGGATCGGTGGAGAATATGCGGCCATCAACTCCGCCATTGACGAATTGATTCCTGCGCGAGCCCGTGGACATACCGATCTCGCGATCAACGGAAGTTGGTGGCTGGGGACGATCCTGGGAGCCATGCTGACGATCCCGTTGCTGAATCCTGCCCTGATCTCCGAGCAGATCGGATGGCGGCTCTGTTTTGCCTTGGGCGCTGTCTTGGGGTTGGCGATGATCCTTGTCCGCAGGCTGTTACCGGAAAGTCCCCGCTGGCTGATGACTCATGGCAGGATTGACGAGGCCGAACAGATCGTGCGGGAAGTGGAGGATACAATTCTGAAGCAGGAATCACTTGCCAGGTTGCCTCCTCCTGAAGGCTCCATCACGCTCCATCCCAATACGCACGTCACGCTGATGACTGTCGCGCGGGAACTTTTTACTTCTTATCCCAGCCGGACCGTCCTCGGTATAGCTCTGATGGTCACGCAATCGTTTCTCTACAACGCGGTGTTTTTTACCTATGCCCTCGTGTTGACGAAATTTCACCAAGTCCCTCCAAATGCCGTTGGATGGTATATTTTTCCCTTCGCCGTCTTCAATTTTCTTGGACCGTTGCTGCTCGGCCGGCTATTCGATACCGTGGGACGTCGAATCATGCTGGCAGCGACGTACGGTCTGTCGGGCCTCCTACTGGCACTGACCGGTTACTTTTTCGCGCAGGGACAATTGACGGCGGTCACGCAGACCATGGCCTGGTCAGTCACGTTCTTTTTTGCCTCTGCGGGGGCCAGTGCCGCCTATTTGACGGTGAGTGAAATTTTCCCCTTGGAAATTCGCGCGATGGCAATCGCGTTCTTTTTCATCATCGGCCAGGGGGCCGGCGTCCTCTCACCT
>DAISKX010000456.1:0-3943 GCA_036820725.1 Nitrospiraceae bacterium | reverse complement strand
GAGCCCGACGCCCAAAGAGCCCGCGCAGGATTCCAAGCGACCTCAGTCGCGGAGGCAACAAGAGGAGCGCAAGCAACAGGTGTTAACGAAGGGTGTGCCGTCCGTCGTCCAAAGTATCGCGCGCGCCGTCGTCATCAAGGACGACAATCTGTTTTTTCTCGCGCCACCGAGCGGCGAGATCCCTCCGGTGAAAGGCCATGGCTTCGGCCTCTATTATCGTGACTGCCGGTATCTCAATCGCTACGAACTGGTCGTCGGCGACGTCCATCCCGAGGCCCTGGCCGCCACGGCCGAGCCCGGGTCCCGCGCGCTCTTTCAGTTGACCATGCCGGACATGCGCGGCGCCGATAGCCGGCTGATCCATCGGGAAACGATCAGCATCAGATGGGAGCGCATGGTCGAACGGTGCGTTCCGGCGTTGATCGAAACGATCACGCTGCAGAACTTTGGCGGCGAGGCCGTTCAATTGCCCCTCGCCCTCACATTCGGGTCCGATTTCGAAGACCTGTTTACGGTCCGCGGACTAATCGCGCAAAAACGGGGGACGATGGACCCGCCTTTGTGGAAAGATGGCTGTCTGTTCTTTTCGTATCGCGGCGCCGATCAGATCGCTCGCACGGTCACCATTCATTTTTCTCCCACCCCTGATCGGGAAGAAGGCACGACGGCCACCTTCGCCATGACGCTGGAGCCTGGGAAAAGCTGGGAACTGGGGGTGTCGCTGACGCTGGCCGAATCCCAGAAGCCGGGCCGCCCGCAACCCTGCACTCTCGTGGAACGGCATCTGGAGGCGGTCAAGCACGCGCTCGACGAATCCTCCGATGAGTGGTTGAGCCGGGAAGCCGTCATCGAGAGCGACAGCTTATTGCTCAATCGAGTCGTCCGTCGCTCGTTGCTGGATTTGCATGTGTTGGAAAGCTCGCTGAAAGGTGACCGGTTTTTCGCGGCTGGTGTTCCTTGGTTCGTGACTCTGTTCGGACGCGACAGTCTGATCACGGCGCTCCAAACCTTGGCCTATGATCCGGATATCGCACGCGACACGCTGCAGCTGCTGGCCCGGTATCAAGGCCAACGCGTCGATCATTGGCGGGACGAGGAGCCGGGGAAGATTCTTCACGAACTGCGGGTCGGTGAGTTGGCGCAGCTGCACGAAATCCCCCATACCCCTTACTATGGGACCATCGACGCTACCCCGCTCTTTCTTGTCCTGGTCAGCCGCCATGCCGATTGGACGGGAGACCTCGGATTGTTCAAGGAACTCCGTCCCAACATCGAGCAGGCCCTCGAATGGATCGACCGGTATGGCGATGTGGACGGCGACGGTTATCTGGAATATGACAGCACAACGAAGCATGGGCTGATCAATCAGGGATGGAAAGATTCAGGCGATGCCATCGTCACGGCCGAGGGGACGCTGGCGCAGCCGCCGATCTCGCTGGTGGAAGTGCAAGGGTATGTCTATATGGCCAAACACGCGATCGCCGAGCTGTATGATCGAACGGGGGAGAGAGAACGAGCCGCGGATCTCCGCCGCCAGGCCGATGAATTGCGGCGGCAGTTCAATCGCGATTTCTGGTTGGAAGACAAAGGGTTTTTCGCCTTGGCCCTGGAAGCGGATGACCGGCCTTGCGCCGTCATTTCCTCTAACCCAGGACAGGCTCTCTGGACCGGCATTGTCGACACCGACAAGGCGGGGAAGGTCGTCGATCGGCTGCTCGAGCCCGATCTGTACAACGGATGGGGCATTCGTACGCTCTCGCATCATGAGCGACGGTACAATCCGATCGGTTATCATCTCGGCACGGTCTGGCCGCATGACAATGCGTTGATCGCAGCGGGCTGCCGCCGGTATGGCTTCGACGACGCCGCCAAACGAATCTTTCTGGGCCTCCTGGAAGCAGCGATGGGGTTCGACCATTACCGGCTGCCCGAAGTCTTTGCCGGATTTCCCCGGGAAGAGTATGGCGTCCCTGTCCATTATCCCGTGGCTTGCCATCCGCAAGCCTGGGCCGCTGGATCGATCCCGTATTTGCTCGAGACCATGCTGGGTCTGCAGCCTCATGCGTTTGAACAGCGGCTCGACATTGTGAATCCGGATCTGCCTCCACTCATTAGCTGGCTGGAGATGCGTCGACTGAAGGTTGGACAGTCGGTCCTCGATCTGCGATTCGAACGGAAGGCGGACGGCCGGCTCGTACCGGAAGTCCTTCATGTCAACGGTCCGCTGAATGTCGTTGTCGCGTAAGGATGACCACGAATGCTGAATGCTGAAATGTGAAATCCTGGTTCTGAATGTGGAGTTCTCTATCAACCATTCCTCATTGTGTATGCGGGATAACTTGTCAACGGCTGGACAAGGAGCGCCGGAGTGTCAGAGAATGATGCCAACGAGCAGCGCTAACCATCGGACAACATAGAAGGCCTTTTTATTCAGGCAAGAACCGGTCTTGCACATAAAAGAAGTAGGTGATTTATGGCATCTCACGTATCAGACCCCACCCAAGTAACGCCGCTGTTTCAACTCGCCGCCTGCGGCCAAAGTTATTGGCTCGACAATTTGTCACGGAGGATGATCCGTTCCGGGGAGTTAACGCGGCGTGTGTCGGAAGAGGGGCTGCGCGGGATCACATCCAACCCCACCACGTTCCACACCGCCATCACCGGCAGCGCCGACTATGACCGGCAGATCGAGGAGTTGGCTCGTGCCGGGGTGACGACAAAGGACCTGTTCGAAGCTCTCATGGTGAGCGACGTGCAGGAGGCCTGTGACCTCCTGCGGCCTGTGTATGAGTCCAGCGACCGGCTCGACGGGTACGTCAGTCTCGAAGTCTCTCCCCACTTCGCGCACGATGCACATCGGACGATGGACCACGCGCGTCGCCTGTTCGGCCTTGTGGGTCGTCCGAACGTCACGATCAAGATTCCCGGCACCTCGGCCGGGGTTCCGGCCATCGAAGAAATGCTGTACGAAGGGCTCAATATCAACATCACGTTGCTGTTTTCCCTTCAGAATTATCAGGCCGTCGCCGAGGCCTATCTCCGAGCGTTGGAACGGCGGGTGGGCGACAACACACGGATCGACGGGATCGCCTCGGTCGCCAGCTTTTTCGTCAGCCGGGTGGATACCCTCATTGATCAATTGCTGGGGCATCGCATGGGCGGGGACGATCGGAGCAAAGGCACGATACCGGCTCAACTACTCGGGCGCGCGGCGGTCGCGAATGCGCGAGTCGCCTACAAGTACTTCAAGCAGATTTTTGCGGGGGAACGTTGGACGAAGTTGGTCAAACAGGGAGCAAGGGTGCAACGGGTCCTGTGGGCCAGTACGGGCAGAAAGAATCCTTCCTATAGTGACGTGGGATACGTTGAGCCGTTGGTGGGCCGCGAGACGGTCAACACGATGCCCGAAGCCACGATCCGGGCGTTCGCCGACCATGGGCGGGTCGTCGCGGATTCGGTAGAGGCCGATGTCGAAGAGTCGCTGGAAGCCTTACGCCAATTGGAGAATGTCGGTATCGACTATCGTTGCGTGACATGGCAACTGGAGAACGAGGGCATCCAGAAATTCATCGATTCGTACGACGCCTGCATCCAGGCCATCGACAAGAAACGGAAGCCAGGCTGAGAGGGCGATAGGGTCGCCGGTTGCGCAGGCTTCTGTCGCCCTGATTGTCGGTCCATCCTCGTTAGGAGAAAACGTCCGCGGTGCCTCCTAAAGTAGAATACTCCGTCACACCGTTGGACCTGAGCGTTCAACCGCGCACTTGGCCTTCCGCGAGATAACGTAGTCTCTTGCCGTCGTGCCATGGCCCGCCGCTAGCCCGCACTATTCATGAGGTTCACGCTGCGCTGAAGAAGGCGCGTCACGTTTGTGAACGCCGGCGAGGTCCACGGCGCGAAGAATAATGAGCGTCACGGTTGTGAACGCCGCTGAGACGGTGGT
>DAISKX010000455.1:0-3943 GCA_036820725.1 Nitrospiraceae bacterium | reverse complement strand
GTAAAGTCCTGGTTCTGGATGGGAATCGCCATAGTGGCGGTGTCGATCGTTGTAGGTTTCATTTGGTTCTGATGAGCCAAGGCCAAATCCATCCATGAGCGTACCAGCCAAATCATGGCGAAAATCAAGGTTCAGTCAAGGATCGCCGAGTTGATGGCGCCGATGATCGCCGAGGCCCGGATGAGCCGGAAAGAATGGCTGGAATAGATCACGAAGTGTTGTCGGTTCGATCCCCGGAAGATGTTTGATACCACAGGCAAACCCAAGAAGCTCACCGAGTTAGACGACAACGAAGCGGCCGCGATCGAAGCATTCGAGATAAGCGAGCAGGTCCAAAGTAAGGATGAAGCGGGAGAGTTGGTGAAGCAAACATATAAAGTAAACGCGGGCTAAACCTTGTTTGGTTTGCATTTCGGTCGCCTGCACTTGATAGCGCAGGGGCGCGTTGAGGAGCGGTCTGGCGCCCATCCGACCGAGTCCGACCATTCCGAGATGCATCATGTGACCCTTTCTTCAGCATCGGTTGTTCATATCTCGTTCCGTCGTGATCAAGCACGAGTTTTTCCGCGAATGGAAGATCGCCGATCACCGGCTTCCTCCCACAGACGAAATCCGCCGAGGAACGCATTCGCGTTGTTGCCCACTCGGCACCCTGGAGGGAGCTCTTTCAGGTTCTCAGCGTTGCCGCCTCCGAGCACCACGTCATCGGGATGAAAGGCGGTCATCAGGCGGACTGCTGCATAAGCGACATACTTCCGCCATTTCTTGTTGCCAAGCCGAACCAGAGCACGCAGGCCAATATAATCCTCGAACGTTCCTTTTTTGAAGGAGAGGTGAGCCAGCTCCATCGGAACCACGACACCCTCTGCAATCAGGGTCGCACCGAGACCGGTTCCCAGGCCTAGAAAGAGCAGCAGCCCTCGACCTTTGTAACTCCCGAGGGCTTGCATGGCCGCATCATTGATAAGCTTCACTGGGCGTCCGAATGCGCGTTCGAAGTCAAACCCGACCCAATCTCCGGTGAGATTATGCGGTTCGGAAACCACGCGACCCTGGAGAACCAGCCCCGGATAGCCGATCGATACGACGTCATACTTCCAGTTCCCGGCGAGTTCTTTGACACCGGAGACCATCCGCCTGGCCGTCATCGTCGGTCCCGAGGGAAACTTCCGAGATTCCTTCTGTCCTGTGGCCAGGATTTTGATGTTGGTTCCGCCTACATCGACAACCAGCACGTTCATGAGGACCTCCCGGTAGCATTGTAGGTCGTGAGACTGCACGCCGGTTCCGTAGTCGCGATCAAGACATTGGGATAGCAGCCCCACGCGATGCTCCCGAGCATGGCGGCGATGAACAGGTTGGAGGCCACTAAAGCTGAAATATCGCGCTGCTGTCGTCGAAACACCAGCGTTGCAACGAGCGCCAGCCAGCCTACCAGTTTTGCCGCAACCACGGCCCGTCTATAGAGCTCACCCTCCGTTTTCATCGCGAGATAGTTGGCTCCATGCAAGGCCAGGATCGCGGCGCTCGCGATACCCGTGAGTATGGTGTACCAATCCAAGATACAGAAGGCCGGCCCAGCCGAAAAGTCGGTCCAGAACGCGACGAAAAAGTAGCCATCGGAATTCAATGGTACGCCGCCGGTCAGGGAGTCGGGCAACTTTACGTCTGACGATTGATCTTGCCTGACTCGATGTCCTTGCCCTGTTGGCCGACCGCGCTGAGCAGCTTGTCGAAGGCATCGGAGAATAATTGCACACCTTGCGCCAGGAGCTCGTCAGTGACGTCCTTCATTGAAATGCCGGTTCCGGCCAGCGTGGCCATCGTGTCGAAGGCGCCGTCCACGTCCTCGGTCAGGCTGGCGCGAGGCCGCCCGTGATCGCGAAAAGCCTCCAGCGTCGCCGGCACGATCGTGTTCACGGTGGCAGAGCCGATGAGTTCCTCGACATAGATCACGTCTCGATTAATTGGGGTCCTTGGTGCCGGTGCTGGCCCACAGGAGTCGCTGGGTTTGTGCGCCCCGATCCGCCCAGTGCCTGCCACCTTGGCTGCCGAAGAGTTCGCGATACCGCTGGTAGGTCAGCTTCGCATTGGCGATCGCCACTTTGCCCGTCAGGCTGCGAAGAAGCGCCTGTTCTCCGGCAATTCGTCACGGTCTTCAAGCCAGCAGTGATGAGCCCGTCGATCGCCGAGTCGATACGGCTGATAAAGAAACTGGCCACGCTGGCGATGCGGCTGAGCACCGTTGCCCGCAGCGAACGTCTCAAGCCCGGCCAGATACGCCTCCACCAGCCTTCACCGATCAATTGTCGGATCGCAGGAATGCCTTCCTCTATCGCGGGGACTTTAGTCATCAGGTTCGGCCGCGCGACGGCTATCCGTTCATACAACGCCTTGGCGTCCAACTTCGGTGACTCCGGGGCCGTCAGGACATCCTGATAATCCGTGCTTCCGGCAACCGCCTTCTCGAAGATGGACTGGTTCGACGTCACGCCCCGCACATCATCGTCGTCGATCATTCTTTGCAGCTTGCCGCTGGTGATCAAACTGCGGCGAATGTAGTCCAACCACACCGACTGGCCCATACTTCTGCAGGACACCGAGATAGCCTTTCAGGGCCTCTTTCATTTCAAACCCGGCGTGATCGGACCCAATGGCGACGCGCATCGCCTACCTCGCTTGTCTCAGTTGCTGCATGGCGGCTTCGACAATACGCTCCTTCGTGAAGCCGAACTCCTTCTGCAATTCTTTCAGTGGAACCGACGCCCCGAACGTCGTCATGCCGATGACCGTGCCGGTCGTTCCTACATAGTGCGCCCATCCGAAGGTTGAGGCCTGTTCGACCGCTACACGGGCCGTCACGGCCGGCGGCAGGACGCGGTCGCGATAAGCTTGGTCCTGGTGGTCGAACAGTTCCCACGAGGGCATACTCACGACCCGAGCCTTCACTCCTTCGGACTTGAGCTGTTCGTACGCTGCAACACAGAGCGAGACTTCACTACCGGTTCCGATGAGGATTACGTCGGGCTGTTGTCCATCCTGGCTGTCGGCCAGGACGTAAGCTCCCTGCGCCAAGCCCGCGGCAGGGGCATACTTGTTCCGATCCACTGTGGGCACGTCCTGCCGGGTGAGGAGAAGCGCCACCGGCTTGTGATGCAAATTCATGATCACGCGCCAGGCTTCCACTATCTCATTGGCATCGGCCGGCCGTAGGACGATCAGCCCGGGCATTGCACGCAACGAGGCGAGATGTTCGACCGGCTGATGGGTCGGCCCGTCTTCTCCCACGGCAATCGAGTCGTGCGTGAAAATATGAATGACCGGCAATTCCATGATTGCGCCGAGCCGGATCCCACCTCTGGCATAGTCACTGAAAATCAGGAATCCGGAACCATAGGCCCGGACCTTCACCAAGGCCATCCCGTTCAGGATTGCCGCCATCGCATGCTCGCGAATCCCGAAGTGAAGATTGCGGCCGCCGGGAGTCTCGGCAGAAACATCGCCCGCCCCTTCAAACGTCAACCGCGTCTTGGCCGAAGGAGCCAGATCCGCCGACCCGCCCATCAACCAGGGCACGCGCTTTCCCAGCGCGTTCAACACCTGCCCGGACGAGATCCGCGTGGCCAGGCCCTTAGCGTCGGCTGGAAAAGCAGGTAGGTCCTTGTCCCATCCGTCGGGCAATTGCCGGTGCTGCATCCGGTACAATTCATCGGCCAGCTCCGGGTACTTGGCTTTGTACTCTTTGATGCGCGTGAACCAGGCGTCGCGGAATGCCTTGCCTTGAGCGCCGACCCCTTGCCGAAAATGCTCATAGACACCGTCGGGAATATGGAATTTGGCGTCCTCCGGCCATCCGTAATTTCTCTTGGTCTGTCGGATTTCCTCTTCGCCGAGCGGCTCTCCGTGAGCCGCTGAGGTATCTTGTTTGTTGAGCGCCCCATAC
>DAISKX010000454.1:0-3944 GCA_036820725.1 Nitrospiraceae bacterium | reverse complement strand
CTCTCGGTAGATGACGGATGAGACGCGCTCCATGAACGAGCCACCTCCAGCGCGAAATGCCTCCATCTCTTCTTCACGACGACGAGCCTCATCCATACACGTAGTTCTCCTTTCGGCTACGTTATAGCAAGCAGGGAGGGTCTCGCCAACTTGGCAGATTAGGCCACCGTTATTTCACTGGGTTCATTTCTCGAAGGGAATCATTCCACTGTGCGAGGCGATGACGACGACGTTGATGAGGTCGTCGGTGGAGAGCTTCTTCTTGATGCTCTCAAGGTGCTTCCTCACGGTGCGTTCAGTCATACCTTCAGCATCCGCGACGGTCTTCCCGATCTGGCCATGCCCTCGACGCTTGAGGACGGCAGTCTCACGAGCGGTCAGGAGTGATCGAGGGTGCGCTCGCTGGCTGGCTTCGATGATCCACGGCAGGGTTTCTTGGAAGACGGGGAGGTATCGACGGGCGCTCTGCTCTGACGGCATGACGACATGGATCGCAATATAGTGATTCGGACTGACACGGCCACCGCTCATCGTGTTGAGCAACCCGCCCTCAGTGAAGCGACGAAACAACTCAGGGTTCGTCTCTGCCACGTTCAGCTGCTTCGCCTCGTCTGCCCACAGGAAGGCAGCGGTGCGTTGGCTCTGCACCCAATCAATAAAGTTCGGGCTTTCCCATTGCACCCCAGTGGAGAGATACCAGCGGAGTAAGTCGAGCGGCACATTGTCGTGAAAGAGATGGCTGATGGTGTGTAGCTTAGGGATACCCCATGAACCAGCACACTTCTCGTATGGCACGAATCGCCGTAGGTGTTGCTGAAGGAGATTCCTAAATTGCTTAGGAGTGCGACATCCCTCCGCTGCTTCCTTCAGCGCCTTCATGGTGCGGATAGTTTATCAGGTGGTGTCAAAGAAATTTGGAGAAAAAATCTGTCAGGGTATACGTCTCACTAGAGAACACCAGTTCCCCCATGGCCCATACTCCATGGCATGGTCTCAGTGGCCTGGTCTCCATGGCCTGGTGGCTGCTCACATAACCCGAGAACAGCGCACAACACACTACTGGACACACCAATATGGGCCAATCCCACGCCAATGGGCCAGTGTCGCAGGATTGTCAGATCCGTTGTCATCTTCTGTGAATGGTAGAGGTCAGACGAAGGTCGCCCATTCGCCCTCAAAGAAGTCTCGCAATCGTCCACCGTACTGTGTGCGAACGCGGAGAGGCAGTCCGGCCAGTCGCCGTTGACCGTGTTGTCTAGACCGGACATGGACGTAGCTTCCTCCCATTCGTCAAGCCGGTCATCAATGTACTTGACTATCAGAATGCGAATCTGTGTCTTGTCCATTGGTACTGTGACCTTCTTCGATGAAGATGGAGAAACAGCGATGCTGCGCGACCGTGAACGACTCGTGCGCGTAAGTCTGCAATGACTGGTCGGATGTGTCCAGAGAACGAACAATGACGCGCAGGAAGGAGAGAAGCGCCAGAGATGGGGAAGTCAGCGTAGCTGAAACGCTGTAGGAGTCTCTGCTGGCAGATAGGCCGAGTCAACGACACCTCTTGGCGATCGGGGGCCTTTGCGAACTAGGAGCCTATCGCCCTGAAACTAGGTATTGTCCCAGGGGATCAATTATTGCGACGCTGATATGCTAATAAAGGTGAGGATGGTCATGCGGAAATGCTCATCAGGCGACTGTCTCATCTCGAAGGGAATCCGGCGCCATCACTACTATGAGGACCGTTCCCAAATCAATCCCTACGTTCCTGCCCAGACTCGTTTCCCGCTCAGATCGAGATCAAACTGAACCCAGTATAGCTCATGGCCGGCGCAGGAACTCAGCCCTCTCATCTCCGGGGGGAGTCGTTCTCTCCCGAAGACAGTTTCTTACCCTCGTTCCCTTCCTCCCGTCTCTTTCTCAGGCCTTGCCATCTCTCAGTTCGAACACTCTGGTGTCCGCGCCAAATAGCCGGCAGGTATTGGATCGTCCCGAAGATGCCCGACCCGCGGGCGTACCGACGTTCGAGAATGCGATCGTGCTCAAAAATGGCAATCTTTTCTGCATCACGGATGCGAGTGGCACCATGCCTCTCAGGGGGAAGCATGGGTTCGGGCTCTACTACCAAGATTGTCGGGTTCTGGATGGATTCGAAATGCGACTCTCAGGACGGTTGCCAGAGGTCATTGCGGCGAGTGCGCCGACAGGCATGATGGCCAGATGGAGCTTCACGAACCCGGCGATTCGTGGTGGCGATGGAAGGGTGATCCCAAGACAGAAGCTGGCTATCGAATCGTACCGTCTCATTGAAGACGAACCTCCCGCCATCTACGAGCGGCTGCTGTTTCGAAATGTATCCCAGCAGTATGTCGAATTTGACGTCTCACTAAGCTTCCGCCCGTCCTTTGAGGATATCTTGGCAGTCAGAGGGTTTCCACAGCACCTGGGGAACCTGTTCGATCCGGTGTGGGATGCCGGACTGCTGCATATGCTCTATGAAGGGAAAGACGGCTGGTATCGCAGCCTCCTGATCAATTTCGATCCGGAACCGCATTCGACGGATAAGACCACCGCCTATTTCACCATGAAATTGGCACCGCAGGCGACGAGCGAACTGCATGCGTCACATTTTGTGAGCTTCTCGCCTCATCGACAAAAGATGGTCAGGACGGTCAATAAACCTCATTACTTCGGACGCATGGTGTCGGCTCACCTGCACACCTCCGAATCATGGATGGCTTCCGTCACGCGAATGATTAGCGATAGTTTTGTCCTGGATAAGATTCTCACGCGATCGCTGCTGGATCTCCGGTTCCTGCAGACCAAAATCGATGATCTGACGTTTTATGCAGCCGGGGCACCCTGGTTCGTTACGTTGTTCGGACGGGATAGCGTGATTGCGGCGCTACAAACCCTCGCGTTTGATCCGAGCGTGGCGGAACAAACCCTCCGCTTACTGGCCAAATATCAAGGGCAGCGGTATGACGATTGGCGCGATGAGGAGCCCGGCAAGATTTTGCACGAATTGAGAACAGGGGAACTCGCGCGTCTCGGACTGGTTCCTCACACTCCCTACTATGGGACCGTCGATGCCACCCCACTGTTCCTGATCCTGCTTGGTAGCCATGCGGCCTGGACCGGCGATCTGACTCTTTTTGAGGAATTGCGCGGTTCCGTTGAGCGAGCTCTTGAGTGGATAGAAACCAATCAGACTCGGTATAGCCATGGCTATCTGACCTACAGAAGTCGGTCCGCATTACCGCTGGCCAATCAGGGATGGAAGGATTCGGGGGAGGCGATTGTCAATGCCGATGGGAGTCTTGCCGTCCCTCCGATCGCACTCGGCGAGGTTCAGGGGTATGTCTATCTTGCCAAACGACAGATGGCCGGACTCTATGACCGGGTGGGCGAGCACGTGCGGGCCAAGCGATTAATTGACGGGGCAGAGCAATTACGAGAGCGGTTCAACCGAGACTTCTGGCTTGCCGACAAAGGTTTCTATGCGTTGGCGTTGCAAGGCGACGGTACCCCGTCCTCCGTCGTCACCTCGAATCCAGGTCAAGCGCTCTGGAGCGGGATTGTCAGCGAGGACAAGGCACGACAGACGGTCGAGCGGATCATGGCTGGCGATATGTTCAGTGGATGGGGTGTGCGAACACTTTCTGAGCAAGAGCGGGCGTATGACCCCATGGGGTATCATGTGGGAACGGTATGGCCCCACGATAATGCGCTCATCGCCGCAGGCTGTCGACGCTATGGATTCGATCGAGCTGCCGGAGAAATAGTCAGCGGTCTATTTGATGCTGCGATGCATTTCAATAGCTACCGACTTCCGGAGCTGTTTGCAGGGATCGGCCGTGGGGATGACGCCGACGCCGTCCCTGTGTTTTACCCGGCGGCCAACCCGCCGCAAGCCTGGGCGGCTGGGGCGGTCCCGTACCTCCTTG
>DAISKX010000453.1:0-3964 GCA_036820725.1 Nitrospiraceae bacterium | reverse complement strand
ATGGATACAAGCGGTGATCGCACCGTCGAAACGATGAATCAGCACTCGATCGGCTCGTGCCAACTGTGCGCCGAGCAACGGTTCCTGTTCCAACAGATCCTGGAGATAGTCCATCACAAATGGTTGGGAAGCTAACTCGCCGATCTCGGATTCGTCGTCCGGATACAACAACACTGCTGAGAATGCCTCTGCGGGGCTTACGGAAGGCATGTCGGCCTGGAACGCGTCGGACCAGTGCAGGGGTGGTGGAGAGAAAACCGGGGCCTTCACGGAAGCGACGACTGGTCCCCACTGTGGGTCGATGGTCAGCGTAGTCCTCCTCCCGCGATCGTTCAGGATGAGCTCGTTCCCTTCGACTCCTGCCGTTCGCTCGCAGGGCGGCGGGCGATGACCCGTGGCCGCACCATACGACATTCCCGTGCAATCATCCGCACACGTCACCTTCTCCACTACCTGATTCTTGATGGTGACACATATTCTTTTGTCCCGCCCGACATAACGACGGGGAATACCGGAAGCAGGAAGCCAGCTTATGCGGTGAGAGCGAGGTGGATCCATGAACATCGCAAACGGATTGTCCCCTGAAGGAGCGTGTGGCACAAAGAAGTGGCTGAACAGGCGAAACGCTGCCTCAGACGGATAGGTTGGAATTCCCCGGTAACGCAATGGGAGTGGGGTCGGATGGTGCTCATTCTGATCATCATACAGACCGCGGATCAATTCAAAGACCGCGGAGCCGGTGCCGGGCAGGAGCGATTGAAACAATTCCACCACGGGGAGAAAATCGATGCGGTCCCAGTGCATCGCTCCCATACATGCCATAAACTTGGCCTGCTCGAATGTGCCATCCGGCAGCACGTACAACGCATCCTTCTTGTGACGAATCGTCGCCAGGCCGCGATGATCGATGAGCAGATCCTGATCCTCGTAAAACAATCGCACTTCCTCCATTGGGACTTGCATGGCGCGGGCCGCCATCTGACGCAAATCATCCGCCCGCAGTCGCTGCCACCCGGGCTTTTTCGACAAGTCGAGGGTCATGACATTGCTCACCCCCCCTGGCCTGAGGCCCACCCACTGTCCCCAATCGAGGTAGACCCTCGCCCGTGTTAACGCCATCCCCCCTGCCCGCTCCTCCCATTCACATTCATGCAACGGGTTTCCCTCAGGATCAACCAATAGGAGTCGACGCCCGTGTCGGCCATACAGCACGAAGTGGCCGCTTGGCTGCTGGACGATGCGCGCTCCCGCGGCTTGAAGATTCGCGGCATAAGGACGGTTTGATGTGAAGGACAGCGTATCGGGATGAGAGAGGAAGGTATGAATTGCAGTGGCCGTTGGCATTACTCTCGGACTTGACCGTTTCCGAGGACGACGAATTTGGAGCAGGTCAACTCCTCCAGTCCCATCGGTCCTCTCGCGTGAAGACGCGACGTGCTGATGCCGATCTCTGCGCCGAGACCGAACTGATACCCGTCATTGAGCCGAGTCGAGGCGTTCACCATCACGGCGCTGGCATCGACTTCGCGAAGAAAGCGCATGGCTCTGGGGTAGTCATCCGTCACAATTGCCTCGGTATGACGAGAACCGTATTGGGCGATGTGCTCCATCGCCTCGTCTATATTTTTGACGACCTTCACCGCAAGCGTCAAATTTAAAAATTCCTGCCCATAATCCTCCTCCGTCGCGGGCTTCACATCGGGACTTAGATGACATGTCTTCACGCATCCGCGGATTTCCACCCCGGCCTGGATCAGCTTGTGCACGAGCGCGGGCAGCCAGTTTCTGGCAATATTCTGATGAACCAGCAGTGTTTCGAGCGCATTACAGGTGGATGGGCGTTGTACTTTGGCATTCAGGCAAATGCGTTCCGCCATCGCCGTGTCTGCATCCGCATCGACAAAAATGTGACAGACGCCGCGATCATGCTTAATGACCGGAATGGTCGAGAGCTCGGCGATGGTGCTCATCAGCGATTCGCCGCCCCTCGGAATAATCACGTCAATGTATTGGTCTTGGGTGAGCAACACTCTCACCACCTCGCGTTCCGGTCGATCGATGAAGCTGATCGAACCATCCGGAACGCCGCTTTTTTCCGCTGCTTCTTGTAAGATCCCGGCGATGGCTTGATTCGAATGGATGGCTTCAGACCCGCCCCGTAATATGCAGACGTTGCCTGATTTGAGGCAGAGGGCGACGGAATCGGCGGTCACATTTGGCCGGGATTCGTAAATAATCCCGATCACGCCGATGGGCATCCGCATCCGTCCCACCTGCATTCCATTGGGCCTGGTCCACATCTTGGGAGCGGCGCCCAACGGGTCGGGTAATTTGACAATGTCGCGGATGCCGGCAGCCATGGCGAGAATGCGTTCGGGAGTCAACCGGAGACGATCTGCAATAGAGGCCTGATCCGAATCCACTCCAAATGCCTCAACATCCTTCTCGTTTGCTGCCCGCACTTCCTCCGTTCGGCTTTCCAATCCTTCGGCCATGGCAAGTAACGCTTGATTCTTGACGTGAGATGACAAGACGGCCAGGCGACCCGATGCAGCCTTGGCCTTCTTCACCATCGCGAGTACATACTCCTCCGGAGACGCAAGCACGACCTCGGGCTCATTCTTCTGCTCACCTGATTCCACAATCATCTTTTCCATCAGAACACACGCACTCCTCTTGTTGACCACTTCCCGCATGCGAGGATGCAGCAACAACCTGCCGTTCGTAGAGAAGAAGGATACTGTGCGATTCAGACGCGGGTCAAGGGTTGGGTCCCGCCGGTGGAACAGCGGGGATCGTCGGAATACTTGCAGGCGGCAACGGTCCACCTTGTCCGGTTGATACCGCACCGGGGACGGACGGAGGCTGTGGAGGAAACGCTCCCATTCCCATAGGAGGGACGAATAAGGAAGAAGACGAGGCATTCGGATGCTGAAACATCCAATCATGATACGTACGCCGCCCTTCGAAATGCCGGACGGCGAGCGGAAATTCACCTTCTTTGATCGGCTTCAATTTACTCTTGCTGCGGACCCCCATAATGCCTCCGGTCGGCGCACGGAGAAACTCCCAATCCCCACCCGTCATTGGATCCTGGTACACTCGACGTAAAAACGGTTTGGGAGGCCGTGTAAGCTCGACAAGAGATTGGGGATACATCTCACCGGGCAGGATGCGCCCGATCTTCTTCGTGGCGGAATACAATGCGAGAGCGTCCTGAATCTCGATCCCCTTTGCCAGGAGATCAGCTTCCTTTTCACGCTGCACGATCATCTTCCAGTGCTTTCCGACAGCAGCCAGTGTGATCCCGATCAAGACAACCGCAAACATGACCGTCACATAGGTCACGCCTCGTGAGTTCAGCGATGGTCTGGAGCCTACTGCATACATCCTAGTTCTGAGAAATACCCGTCACCGGTTCTTCAGCTGCCGGCACGACTTGCACCAATTTCGAGCGAAGGTGCTGCAGCGTGACGCCTTCACGGTTAATCGACCTGACCACTACCTGACGTTCTATTGTTTCTCCGGCATGTACGAGAAGAACATCATCGTTCTTCATGAGTACGGCCACGTTCCTTCCTTGACCGGCATGCGATCCGACCCGGAGAAATCCCAGGTACCGGAATTGATTCAACTCCGCCGCGGCCGCCAGCTTTTTCTCTTCGGCGGGCGTCGGCAATTTCGAGTCCGGTGCATCTTGATCGGGGTTTGATCCTTCGCCGACAGCGGAGCCGGGCGGCGTGAGAGAGGCAAAAATATTACGCGGTGTCGTAAAAGTGGTCTCCCGTTGACCGCTCGTCGCTGCCAGCAGGTCAAGATGGACATGAAACTCGCCTGACGCTTTTGTTGACCTCTCCACCGAAGTTGCAATGCCCGTCGTGTTTTTCAGCGGCACGTGGTTCGGATCTTCAGACCAAAATACTTGCCATCCCAATAGCACGACCCACAGGGCCCCGAGAATGAC
>DAISKX010000452.1:0-3976 GCA_036820725.1 Nitrospiraceae bacterium | reverse complement strand
GGTCTTTTAGTGATTCCATGTCGTCATTCCTTTTGTGGCTTGTGTAATGATCTTGAGTATGTGGAGGGCCCGGGCATACCTGTAACTCCGGTCTGAATACCTAGTTATAAGACGTTTGACCATCAGACTTCCACACTGAAGATGAGAATTAGTAATATGATTTTGCGCATCACTAAGCTATGGAAATAACGATGTATTATCCCCATCATTTGCCCACGCGCTTATGTTTTCTCGTATGCTTTATCGCGAGGGTGGCGACCAGTCGCCTTCCTCCCCATTGGTTGTCTTGCGCAGAGGAGATAGTTGGACTAGCGGCGCATAAGATTCGGTTACTTAAGATCAGGCGGTAAACGAAAAATGGACGTGCGAGTGTGCCGGAAGGTCGGCAGCAGGCGAGAATTTGAAGAAGATGCTTGCTACGGATCTTTTCGAGGAACGACGATCTGAGGCGCCTATCCCGCTGAAACGCTCTCTTCCGGTTTCCCGTCATGTCCCGGTGCGAGACATCCGAGTCGCGGGTCAGGTCCGTCGCTGAAACTCGCCGCAAGATTTCCGCTCAACGGCACTTCTCGCTCATACACGGTAAAATTGTACGGGTCATTCGCCGTGAGGCCGTATTTCTGTATCAGCATCTGATGTTGTTTTTCAGTCTGGATGTGATAGCGCACTCGGGCCTTGAGTCGTAGTCCGTCGATCTCTTTGGGCAATCGGTAGGCGAATGTATAGTCACGACTGGCCAGCGGCAGCAAGCGATTATCATAGACCTCGACAATCGCCGGTTGCCACATGATCCAGCGCCCCATGGTCTCTTTCTGAGTTTGTAACACCTGATTGTTACGATCTTCGACTTCAAACTCCACGGTGAAGTGACGATCGGGATCGCCGGTCGGTAATTTGTGGCCTGCGCCCGCATTGATGAGCGTCAGCGTCACTTCCACCTGTTCTCCCGGCTTGGGTTCCGGCGGGTTCGCCACCACCTGGATTGCGACGGCCCGTTTGACCATGTCCGGATCATGACCGCCGCGCCAAAGGTGCCGGCGGCCTTGCCGGATAGGACTATTGGTGGCGATTGGACGCGTGACTTCGGGCATGTGGCAGCTTTGGCAAATAAACCCTCGTTCCTTCATGAAAAATTTGCCTTCGTATTCCGCATAGGTGCCGCATGGTCCGACGTTATAGAACTGCGCGGGACCGGAAAGCACGTTGTGACAGCGGTAACAGACCTGAGTGGTTCGGAATGATGGGTCAAATTTGGTGGGGTGCGGCGCCGCTGAATCGTCGAACGGACCAAGAATTACCCCATCCCGGACGTGACAGGCGGCACAAGTCACGCCTTCTTTTTGGTACTCCGGATCGAAATGAGGATTGGGCTCCTGTTGGGATTTCTCCACCCGCCCACGGGGAATGTCTTTAATAAGCGTCGCCTGTTGATTCTCCAAGGGTGTATGACAGTTCAGGCAGACCCACACCTGTTTATCCTTCTTCCAATAGGCTTGGAAAAAGGGGTCTTGATAGGCTTGGGAGTGAATACTCGTGTTCCATTCCTCATAGATCTCGCGGTGACATTCCCCGCAGGATTCAGCGCGCAGACTTGTGAGTCCATCGGGTACTTTTTGAAACGGAATGGCATGGGCATAATCTGAACGGAGACCAAAAATAACGACTGGTTTGATCTCTGTGTAATACAGGTACACAAGGCCGGCAATGAGGCCTATGCCGGCAAAAAGTTTGACCGCAGTTCGCAATATGGGGGCGATTTTCATTTTACGCTATTCTGCCCGGCAAACTTTCGGTACAGCACCGAACTGAGACTCAGAAGTCCTAAGAAACTCAATGCCAGCAGGACGCCAGGGGAAGCAATTTCTGCCACGGAATTAATCGTCCCCAACTGGCGGCCGGCAAAGGTATACACAAAACTCCCGGGAATGATACCAATTGCGGTCGCCGCGATGTAGGTACGAGTCTTTACGTTGGTCAGGCCGGACAACAGATTCACGAGGAAAAAGGGAAACAGCGGAATGAGACGCAACGTCAGCAGGTACGAAAACGCGTTTCTGGAAAAGCCTGCCTGAAAGGCAGCCAGGCGGTCGCCAAATTTGCGCTGGACCCAATCGTGAAACAGGTAGCGTGAGGCGAGAAAGGCAAGAGTGGCACCGATCGTTGCCCCTGCGTTGACGTAGAGCATGCCCAATACACTTCCGAAGAGAACCCCTCCGAGCAAGGTCATCAATGTAGCGCCCGGCAGAGAACAGGCGGTCTGAACGATATAGGTCAGAATGAAGACCACCACGGACAACACATAGTACGTCTGGGTGAACTCGAGAAGACGGTCACGGTGCGTCCTGATGGCTTCCAGCGAAAGATACGTCTTTAGATCAAAATAGAAAAAAGCCCCGACGGCGAGAAGAAATAGTCCCAGGACCAGAAGTTTGCCTGACATGGATGTCGCGGGTTGAGGAGAAATGGCCGTTGCAGTGTGATTGGGCACCATACTATTCGCTTTCGTTAAGGATGAGGATAGGTGTCATACATGAAGCCGCAGCGGATCTGAGAAGCGACGAACCAATGAGATCGTCATGACTGATCAGTGGTGTGTCCCTCGTGCTCCTCTACGCCGTCGCTTCTCTGACTTTCATGAATCCCTGGATAGGCATTTGGTTTCAGAGAATCATTTCCTGTCGGCCATCAGTAATGTTCTGCGACAGAGCCGTCACTCTCTGCAGGCTGATCATTCATCGGTATCATAGAAGACCGTTGCAGCTTGTGGCAATCATCATCCTCGGAGTTCTGGCAGTAGCAGTAAGTATATGAGGAAGGATTGACAGCGTCCGCACGTGCAACCGGCCTTGTTGAGCGGAAAGAATTGTACCTTCGATACCTAATGCTTGTTTCCGAGGGCGCGATCAAGATTGAACGCGGCACTGATCAATGCAAGGTGGGTAAAAGCTTGAGGGAAATTGCCCAGCGCCTCCCCGCTGTCACCTGTTTCTTCGGCGTAGAGACCGAGATGGTTGGCATAGCCGAGCATGCGCTCAAAGAGGAGTTGCGCTTCATCTATTTTCCGCCGATCGATCCGGCCTGCGCGCGTGAGTGCTTCCACCAGCCAGAAGGTGCACATGTTAAATGTGCCTTCCGTTCCGTCCAAACCATCGGTTCCTTTGGCGGCGTCGTATCGATAGACGAGTCCGTCGGATACCAGGCCGCCTTCCCGGACAGGCCGGTTGATCGCCTCAAGCGTTTTTAGCATCCGTGGGTCGGTTGGAGACAGGAAAAACACCAGCGGCATGAGGAGGTTGGACGCGTCCAATGAATCGCTTCCGTAATACTGCACGAAGGCCTGCCGGGACGAGTTCCAGCCTTTGGCCATGATTTCCTCGTAAATCTCGTCTCGAACGCGAAGCCATCGGAGATGGTCGGTTGGAAACGATCGTTTATTGGCCAGGCGCAACCCGCGATCCATGGCTACCCATGACATCAATCGGGAATACACAAAGTGGCGCCTGCCGCCTCGGACCTCCCAGATCCCCTCGTCCGGTTGATTCCAATTGTCGCACAGCCAATCCAGCAACCGGCGAACATGCGACCACTCGTCATAGGAAATGGGGTTGCCGTACTTGTTGAAGAGATAAATCGAATCAAGGAGTTCGCCGTAGATGTCGAGTTGCAGGTGATGAAATGCGCCGTTGCCGATTCGAACGGGGCGCGAACCTTTGTAGCCCTCGAGATGATCGAGTTCGAGTTCGGTCAAATCGGTGCGCCCGTCGATGCCATAGACGATCTGCAGCGGACCGGGTGCAGCACTGCGTGCGTGGGACCGTTTCTCCAACCAATCCATGAAGGCCGCGGCTTCGCGGGTGAATCCGATCCGGAGCAGCCCGTAGATGGTAAAAGCGGCATCTCTGATCCACGTGTAGCGGTAATCCCAATTGCGCACCCCGCCGATCTGCTCAGGCAGACTGCACGTGGCCGCGGCGAC
>DAISKX010000451.1:0-3980 GCA_036820725.1 Nitrospiraceae bacterium | reverse complement strand
CGGGCATCAATGTTATTGCGGTGAAACGGGTGAAAGGAGGATGGGATGAACGTTCGTGAGGTGTTAGAGTTTGCCAAGAAAAACAAGGTCCAGGTCGTGGACTTGAAATTTGTGGATCTCATCGGCACCTGGCAGCATTTTACTATTCCCATCAATGAATTGACGGAAGGCTTATTCAAAGACGGGTCCGGGTTGGACGGATCATCGATTCGAGGGTGGAAAGCGATCAACAACAGTGACATGCTGCTCGTGCCGGATCCGGAAACGGCCTGTCTCGATCCTTTTTGTGCCGTGCCGACGCTGAGCCTCATCGGCAACGTCGTTGACCCGATCACGCGCGAAACCTACGATCGCGACCCGCGATTCATTGCGCAGAAGGCGGAGAAATATCTCCAGAGCACCAAGATCGGCGATACTTCCTTCTGGGGACCGGAAGCCGAATTTTTCATCTTCGATCATGCCCGGTACGATCAAACGAGCCATAGCGGCTACTACGTCATCGATTCCGATGAGGGCGTGTGGAATATGGGACAGGAAGGCGTCAACCTGGGCGGAAAGATCCGTCACAAGGAGGGCTACTTCCCGGTCGCGCCGACCGATACGCAGCAGGACATCCGTACTGAGATGATTCTCGAGATGGAGAAGGTGGGCATTGCGATCGAGAAACATCATCACGAGGTCGCCACGGCGGGCCAGGCTGAAATTGACATCCGGTTCGACTCACTCGTGAAGACTGCCGATAAGATGCTCATGTACAAGTACATCGTCAAGAACGTCGCCCGCCGACATGGCAAGACCGTCACCTTCATGCCGAAACCACTGTTCGGCGACAATGGGTCCGGAATGCACACGCATCAAAGTATCTGGAAGGACGGAAAGCCGTTGTTCGCGGGGAAGGAATATGCCGGAGTCTCCCAGATGTGCCTGCATTACATCGGCGGGATTCTGAAACATGCGCCGGCATTGGCCGCTCTCACCAATCCTTCGACGAACTCCTACAAGCGATTGACACCTGGGTTCGAAGCTCCCGTCCTGCTGGCTTATTCGAGCCGGAATCGGTCTGCGGGCATCCGGATTCCCATGTACTCCCCGAGTCCGAAGGCGAAGCGGATCGAGGTGCGTTTTCCGGACCCGGCAGCCAACCCCTACCTCGCGTTTTCTGCCATGCTCATGGCGGGCTTGGATGGAATCGAGAACAAGATCAACCCGGGGGAACCGGCTGAGAAGGATCTGTACGATCTTGAGCCGAAGGAGGCTGCCAAGATTCGGACCATGCCGGGGAGTTTGGATGAGGCCCTCAACAACCTCGAGAAGGACCATCAATTTCTTCTCAAGGGAGGGGTTTTTAGCGAGGACCTGATCGAATCCTGGATCGGCTATAAGCGTAGCAAGGAAGTCGATACCATGCGGTTGCGGCCGCATCCCTACGAGTTCTTCTTGTACTACGATGTCTAGGGCCTTCCGGCCTTTTGAAGTCGTGCTTGACGGATCTCCGGCGAGGATGGTATACATCTCCTCCACGAGCAGAATAAGGGCAATGGCGCCTGAGTTGGGCTCGGCAAAATAAGACCATACGGACAAGGGCGTCCGTCATTCTTACGATGAATGGCGGACGCCTTTTTGTTTGTCGAACAGGCATATGCGAGACGTTGACGTCTCGCGGGGCGGGTCAACGAGGCCTCGTCGAAAAGGACAATGACGTCCTTCTTCCAACCACTGGGAGAAGGACGTTTTTTTTAGGCGGGCATCCGGAGAGCAGAAAGTGAATATGGAGGACAAGATGAACGACAAGTCGATCCCACCGTCTGACACCAAGGCGCCGTTATCGAATGAGCAGTACCTGCAAAAAACAGTGGAGAAGTCGGTTGTGGCGGCCGTGCTGGATGCTGCCGAACCGTCCCGTCGGCAATTTCTCGCCGGCCTTGGAGCGGCGACGCTCACTGCCCTTATCACTGAACTCTTTCCGATGGCACCCTTTCGAGCCTTTGCCGCCGATCCCGCTGGCGCGCCGGAAAAGAAAGACGTGAGCATCGGTTTCATTCCCATCACCTGCGGCACCCCGATCATCATGGCGGAGCCCCTAGGGTTTTACAAGAAGCATGGACTGAACGCATCGGTCAAACGGGCTGCAGGTTGGGCGATGATCCGTGACTGGTCCGTGAATAAGGAAGTGGATGCCGCCCACATGCTCACACCGATGCCGCTCGCCATTACACTGGGTGCCGGGTCCATGGCGACACCGATGTACATGCCGGCGGTAGAAAATATAAACGGGCAGGCCATCACGCTGCATATCAAGCACAAGGGTGTGCAAAAGGCTGCAGACATGAAGGGGTTCCGATTCTGCGTGCCGTTCGACTATTCCATGCATAATTACCTTCTTCGATATTTCCTCGCCGAAGGAGGCGTTCACCCCGATAAGGACGTGCAGATTCGAATCGTGCCTCCGGCGGAAATGGTCGCAAACCTAAAGGCAGGCAATGTGGACGGCTATTTGGGGCCTGACCCGTTCAACCAACGGGCAGTCTATGAAAACGTCGGCTTCATTTTTAAGTTGTCCAAGGAGATCTGGGACCGCCATCCCTGTTGCGCGTTCACGGTGACCAAGGCGTTCGCCGTTCAATACCCCAACACGTTCCATGCGATGTGGCGTTCCATTGTCGATGCGGCTCATTACGCCTCAAACCCGGCGCATCGGAAGGAGATCGCTGCCGCCATTGCGCCGACCAACTATCTCAATCAACCGGTCACGGTGCTGGAGCAGGTCTTGACCGGGACCTATGCCGACGGGCTCGGCAAAATTCAGAAGATGCCGGACCGGATCGATTTTGATCCATACCCATGGCACTCGATGGCCATCTGGATTCTGACGCAAATGAAGCGGTGGGGCCACGTGAAGGGCGATGTGAACTATAAGACCGTGGCCGAACAGGTCTATCTGGCGGCGGACTGCGATCGTATTGCGAAGGAACTCGGCTATCCGACCCACCAGGCCACTTCGAAAAAGCATGTCATCATGGGCAAGGAGTTCGATCCGAACCAGGCCGAAGCCTATCTCAAGAGTTTTAAGATCCACAGCATGGCATGAGGAAATCTATGGAATCGCTCAATGAAACGTTGTCTGAGACCACGCGCGCATCCGGAGGCGGCGCTTTCCTGGCTCCTTCAATGCGACGGTTCCTCACTCGATTTTCCCCATTCGGCCGGTTGCGGAGTCCCTGGATCAACGGAACTCAACGAGGAGGAACGATGACGGGGCAGGCTAAAGAAAATCCGTGGTTTATTGCAGGGTTTCTGCTGGTGATTTTTCTCCTGGGCTGGCATCTCTTTACGTTGCGACCAACATTTAATCCGGTCGGCATAACCGAAGAGCAACTGCAGATGATGGAGTTCAACGGCGACATCGTACGTACGCCGGACGGGGGATACGCCTGGAATCCCGAAAAGGAAAAGGTCAGGGGTGTTCCGGGGCCGTTGGCGGTCGTGGAGAAAGCCCGCACGGAATTGGCCGAGGCATTTCAAATAAAAGGAACGAACGACCACGGGATCGCGTACCTGGTGTTGTACACCGTGTCACGTTTTGCCGCCGGGTTCCTGGCAGCCTCGATCATCGCGATCATGCTCGGGGTGGTGCTGGGTCTGAACCGCGTCCTGTTTCGCGCCATCAACCCCTTCATTCAAATTCTCAAGCCGATCTCTCCTCTCGCATGGATGCCGTTGCTGCTGTACACCGTCAAGGATCCGAAGTGGACCGCCATCCTGGTTGTGTTTATGGCGGCGCTCTGGCCCACATTGGCGACGACTGCGTTCGGCGTGAGTTCGTTGCGCAAAGAGTATCTGCACGTGGCTGCCATCGTGCAATTATCCTGGTTCAAGCGGCTGTACAAGGTGATCCTGCCGGCGGCCGCCCCGACCATCGTGAACGGATTGCGGATCTCGTTCGGCAGCGCGCTGGTCGCAGTGGTACCGGCTGAGATGCT
>DAISKX010000450.1:0-3985 GCA_036820725.1 Nitrospiraceae bacterium | reverse complement strand
GTCGAGCACATGGTCGATGGTGCCCCCCACCGCAACAGTGAGGATATCGCGCAACCACCGCTGAAGCCAGGCGAGTGCCTCACCGGCGCGGTCCGCCTTGGCCAATGTTTCAGCTGTATTGAGCAGATTGGAGATGGAACGCAACGCAGACGGAGCCAGGAGCGTCGAGTATTCGTGTTGGCGGGATTTCATTGCATCAACATCAGAGTCCAGTGCCTCACCGATTCGTCCTTCACTGAGGATGGCAAGAAACCGTGCGTCCGCCGGCGGAAGGTTCCGGCGGAGAATCAGCGCGGCTTCGATCTGTGTCTGTGCAGGCGCCGCGAAACGCAACGTCTGGCATCGTGAACGGATTGTGGCAGGCAAGGCAAAGGCTCTACTAGAGACGAGCAAGAAAAGGCTGTGATCGGGAGGTTCCTCAAGGGTCTTGAGCAGGGCGTTTGCCGCACCGATGGTCATGCGGTCGGCGTCGTCGATCACGCAGATTTTTCGATCGCCGATGAGCGGTCGATAAATGATCTGCTGTTCGAGATCACGAATCTGGTCAATCTTGATTTGTAGAGTCGTCTGTTCAGGGTCTGGATGTATCACATTGAAATCGGGGTGAGTGCGCGATTCAATCTGTACGCAGCTGCGACAGGTGCCGCAACTATCAGCCGGGTTCGAGACGACATCGCACAGCAACGCCTGCGTGACACGAATGGCCAGAAGACGTTTTCCGATGCGATCCTCTCCATGAAATAGATACGCGTGTGCCAACCGGTTGCTGAAAATGGCAGCTTGCAACAGCTTCTTGGGGTGGTCATGGCCGATCACGTCTGCGAACGACATTACCCGGCCTGCGTCATCGAAGATTTTCGGCCTGTCCCCTGACTTGCGAGGAGGTTTCTCGGGATAGGGCGTGGTCGTATCAATGGGTTAACGAGCTGAATGATCGCATCAGACACATGGTCCTGTGACATACTTGCATCGACAACCCTGATGCGGTCGGGCTCGCGTTTTGCCAGCTGTAAAAATCCTTTTCTAACCTTGATATGAAACGCATCCGATTCCAAATCCAAGCGATTATTGTGACGGTGACCCCGACGACGGGCCAGGCCGGTTGCGACTGGGACATCAAAAAGGATTGTTAGGTCCGCCTCGAGGCCTTGTGTGGCTGATCTATTCAGGCGCCTGAGCGAGGCGACATTCAGACCCCGTCCATATCCCTGATAGGCCAGCGTCGAATCGACGAATCGATCGCACAAAACGATAGCCCCTTGCGCCAATGCGGGCCGGATGACTTCGTGAAGATGTTGCACGCGAGCGGCCAACACAAGAAATGCCTCCGTGTGTGCCGTCAATGTCGTATTCCTATGGTCAAGAAGTACTTGTCGGATTTGTTCTCCGGCCGGCGTTCCTCCCGGCTCCCGAGTTCGAAGCACGATTCGTCCCTGATTTTTTAACCATTCTGTGAGCCGGGAAATCTGGGTCGTTTTTCCGCTTCCCTCGACCCCTTCGAAGGTGATGAATATCCCCCTGTGTCCCCTTCGAGGTTGGCCCAAAATCCCGCCTCCCTATCCCTGTGGATAACTGGGGCGGCATCCTAGTCCAAGTTATTGAAAATAGCAAGAAAAGGCTTGCGGCAACCTACGGCATATCTGTATCATCAACCTCTACCTCTGGGCCTCGCAGACTGATGCTCAAAGCCTCTCTCAAGCGCTACTTTCTGACGGGGTTACTCGTCACGATTCCCATCTGGGGTACCGTCCTGATTTTGAAGACTCTCTTCATCAGTCTCGACGGGATTCTTGGTGATGTCGCGGCACGTTTCATCACGCATGGCCGTTACGTTCCGGGGCTGGGCATCGTGGCTCTGATCTTGCTGATGTTCTTCACCGGTCTGTTTGCCGCCAATGTCATCGGCCATCACATCGTTAGGCAATGGGAAGGACTCTTGAACCGCGTTCCGGTGGTTCGAGGAATTTATTCGACACTGAAATCCATGATGGACATTCTCTCTTTTGCCGAACGCGACAGTTATCGTCGTGTGGTGCTCATTCAATTTCCTAAGAACGGTCATTACTGTTTCGCCTTTGTAACGGGCGTCACGAAGGGTGGGATGCAGGATCTTTCGGGTCCGCTGGTGCATGTCTACGTACCGACCTCGCCTAACCCGACATCGGGGTATTTCCTGTTGGTTCCAGAGGGAGACGTCATTGCGGTCAACATTTCTGTGGAAGAAGCCATGAAACTGATCGTATCCGGTGGACTCTATACTCCAAACCCCGCCACGGGGCCATTGCTCAATCCGGAACGCGCATTTTCCCCGGTCAAACAGCCGCAGGCGGAGGTTCCCATCGCATGACCTCTTCGCGCCACGGTCACCTCGGGACAAATCGATGACCCCTGCACATCAGAATTCTTCCCCCGTGGTACCCGGTCTTGGCGTGATCATCATGGCGGCCGGGCTTGGTAAACGGATGCAATCCAAATTGGCCAAAGTGCTGCATCCTGTCGTCGGAAAGCCTATGGTCAATCATATCGTTGAGCTGGCCGGGCGCCTTGCCGACCGAAGGGTTGCAGTGGTGGTGGGTTATCAAGGTGCGGACGTTCGCGCTGCGCTCGAGCGACAGTTTCCGGCCATGACGGAAAAAGACCCAGCGATTGTGGTTGTGGAGCAACCTCGGCAGTTAGGAACGGGGCATGCTGTGCTGCAAGCCCGCCCGGTGTTTCAGCAGAAGGCTCGGGCCGCTCCGGCTCGCTATCTCATTCTGAACGGTGATACGCCTTTGCTATCCGAGGGGACGGTGCGGGAATTGTTGCGAGTTCACGAAGAGCAGAATGCAGCGGTGACGGTTCTGACCGCTATCCTGGACGACGCGTCGGGGTATGGGCGGGTGATGCGATCAGGAAGTGTGGCGGGCCAGTCGGTTTCGCCCCAGCAGCCAGTGTTGAAGATCGTCGAAGATAAGGATGCGTCTTCTGACGAGCGGCAGGTTCGAGAAATCAATGTCGGGACGTACGTCGTGGAAGGCTCATTTTTATTTCCGGCGCTAGACAAGCTCGACCCACGCAACGCACAGGGCGAATACTATCTGACGGATATCGTTCAGATGGCAGTCGATCAAGGGTTCACGGTCTCGGCCGTGCCGCTTCTTCGCGTGGAGGAAGGACTGGGAGTCAATACGAGGGCCCAATTGGCGGAGGCTGAACGTATCCTTCGGCAACGCATTCGGGAACGCTGGCTTGAGGCGGGAGTGACGATGCGCGATCCCGCGTCCACCTGGATCGATGCTGAAGTGACGATCGGCCGCGATACAGTGTTGTACCCGAACGTCACGCTCGAAGGAACGACCATCATCGGTGAGGACACCGTTATTCATGCAGGAAGTAGAATCACACACTGCGTCATCGGAAATCGTGTCGAAATTCTCGATCACTGCGTATTGAAGGATTCCCAGGTGGAGGATGAGACGGCCATAGGACCTTTCGCCCACCTGAGGCCGGGTGTCGTGCTTCGCCGAAAGTCGAAGGTCGGCAACTTCGTTGAAATGAAAAAGACCGAACTCGGGGAAGAGTCGAAGGCGAACCATCTGAGTTACCTCGGTGACGCGCGAGTGGGCAAAGGCGTCAACATCGGCGCCGGGACGATCACCTGCAATTATGACGGTTGGAAGAAGTATCAGACGGTCATCGGTGACAACGTCTTTCTTGGAAGCGATACACAATTGATCGCGCCCGTGACGATCGGCGAGGGTGCGATGATCGCGGCCGGGGCGACCGTCACAGAAGACGTGCCGGCGGATGCCCTGGCGATCACCCGTGTTCCACAAGTCAATCGCCCTGGATGGGCGGCGCGCCGACGGGCGCTTAGGGACCAGGAGTCGGAACCAGAGGCGACGAAAAAGACATTACCTCCACGCAACACACCACACAAGAAACAGAAGTAGGGGGAGTCTTTACGTGCGGGATCGTCGGGTATGTGGGCAACGAAGAAGCGGTT
>DAISKX010000449.1:0-3996 GCA_036820725.1 Nitrospiraceae bacterium | reverse complement strand
ATAATCATCTGGCAGTTAGCCGCAGTGACACAGCCGGCGGCATAGAGGCCGGGCACGCTGGTTTGCAGGCAGGCATCCACAACCACTTGCCCGTCGAGATCCAGCTCGGCTCCTACCGATTCGAACAAAGCCGTGTGGGTCACATCGCCGTGCGTGGCGAAGGCTGCCTGCACGTCCACTCGATCGTCCTGTCCGAATGTCAGCGCGCGAATGTGACCCTTATCGTGCTCAACCTGCGTGATCCGCTCGCGACGAACTGAGAGCTGATACTCTTGGAGCCATGCGGCATGAGATCGATCCCAAGTCGCGTCGTGTCCATTCGTTGCGATCAGGACACTCGGCGAGAAGAGCAACATGGCTAGTGCATACTCTGCGGCCTCGTTGTTATGTCCGATTATGACGATGCGCTTCCCCTGTACTCGATATGCGTCACAATCTTTGCAGAAGAACAGGCTCAAGCCCAGACACTCACGCACGCCCTCAATCTCTGGCGGTAAATGGGTTACCCCCGTGGCCGCCAGGACTCGGCGGGCGCTATAAGACTGCGTCTTGCCCGCGATATGAAATATCTCGTCCTCCTTCGCCAAGGACTGTATCTCGTCTTCCGCGATCTCCACTCCAAACCGTTCTACTTGTCGGCGGCCGCGCTCCAAGATCGCCTCTCCAGCGATCCCGTCGGGGAAGCCAAGATAGTTCTGGACATCATCCTCCCACTTCGCCATGGATCGGCCGGAATGTAGCAGTAGAGCGTCGCGACGACTACGCCCTAGGTAAATAGCGGCGGATAAGCCGGCTAACCCGCCCCCGATGACAATGACTTCTCGTATATCCCTTGTCTGCGTCATGTTCGCTCATCCTCGTGTGGAAGGTGCCATTTCGGGGGCATACTCCGCCAGGCCTTCAATTGGAAGGCATCTATGCCTTGTGACACTCGCAGGTCGACATAAGAGAAGGAGCCCCCACTCAGTATGCTGCTCTCGAGGCAGAGGGGGCTATGGGAATTCAAGACGAGAAGATGACCGGATGTCCGCCTTCAGGGTCGAGTGCATATGTTCGAGCGCACGCTGGTTCGAAGGGTCATCGAGGGACGCGGTACAATCCTCCGGCACCGACACACTGAAGTCCCGCATATAGGCATCCGCGGCGGTATACAGCACACAGTTGTTGCCCGTGACACCTGTGATAACTAAATGACGGGCTCTCAAATATTTCAGGAGCAACTCAAGGGGAGTTGCAAAGAAACCCGAGTGTTTTGGTTTCAGCACAAAGTAGTCCTCTTTATGCGGGCGGAGCAATTTAACAATTGCTTGTCCCCGGCAAGAAGGCTCAAGGCAGTGGTCGACGAGACGACGAAGATCATGTCGCCACTGTCCGAAGTTATCGTTCA
Organism: Nitrospiraceae bacterium; assembly: GCA_036820725.1. GTDB lineage: Bacteria > Nitrospirota > Nitrospiria > Nitrospirales > Nitrospiraceae > DASSBQ01. The sequence continues at coordinate 2,609 of DAISKX010000449.1, read as the reverse complement.
CGTAAATGGTGGGGACAGCCGCCCTTACAGCACGCTCTTTCAATTTGGCGATATTTGTTGCAGCGCAAACTGCGGCCGGAAGTAGCTGTTCCGCATCGGGGAAGGTAAAGGCATTGATCATATCAATGATCAACAGGCAGGTTTCAGACGCGGAGGGTTCATGGATAGACGACGTCAAGCGTTTCTCTTTCTCTGGGGTAATTCCTGGCAAGCTTGCTCTTATGAGCCAGGCCCGAGCGATTTTATTCGAAGCTTTTATCCTGTTCCGCGGACCTCGTGTGCGATGCAGCCTCTCGTTACTTTCCCTTCACTTCACCTCGCCAGGCACCGCTCTCCCGTCCACGTCCCTCGATGAATTCCTTGAAACGCTCTAGGTCGCCCGTGACGCGAAGAGAGACGGCTCCCACCGCATCCCCCACGTTCTCCACCGCTCCTTCCGGGTCATAGTCCAGCTGCAGCATGATTTTGGACTTGTGGTCGGAGAGTCGGTGGAAGGTGACCACCCCGGCATTCTTTGCTCCATCCGTGCTCTTCCAGGCGATACGCTCATCCGGTCGTTGTTCGGTGATGACCGCGTTCCATTCCTTATCCCTCCCCGCAATTTGGGCTTTCCAATGCAAATGGGTATTGTCGAGTTGCTTGACTTCCTGAACACCCTCCATGAATCTGGGAAATTCCTCAAATTGCGTCCACTGATTATAGGCTGTGCGCACAGGAACATTGACCTCAATAGAATTCTCGATGGCCGACATAGTGCTCCTCCTTGGTCCGGGATTGTTACTGCCTGACTATAGTTCTATAGGGACTAAAGCTCTGCATCGTAATCATGCAGCACGCAAAACCAAAACTGGGGATACCTCCAATTGGCTTTGCTGATGACCCTAGGAGTTCCCAGTCTTATCATGTCGATTCTCATAGCATGGCTTGGGCAGGTGGATACTTCGCGGCTGGAAATTCAAGGCGGGTGTGCCACATGAGGCCCGGCTGATTCGATCGGTCTAAAGGGGAAGGTCGCACATTCGCAAGACCTATCGTTCCAGAACAATCTGCATAAACTGGAAGACCGGAGCTTAATTCAACAAAAATGGACTCCGCTCGGCCCATCCGCCCAAAATCCCAATTTTCACCACACACTCATTCCGTAACGTCTTCACCGCACACGTGTGTCAGGCGGACTAATCGAAGAGAGGTTCGCTTGTGGGAAGTACAGCGTCAGTATCCATCTGAATCGGTAAGTTGATCGCTTGCTGGCGATTCCGCTCCATAACGGCATCAATCACATGGCCGCAGTTCATGCACCGGGCGGCTTTCATCCACATTCCTTGTGTCTCTGCCAAATCAAGCAACAGATCGGACACCATGAGACCTTGGCATCGCGGACATATCATGGATAGCCTCCTTTGTCGCAAACATGTGTTACAGGAAGCATATCCCGTCTGGTTTGCCATGCCAGACATGAAAGGGGTACCGCTTGAGCAGGGGTTATGGTTAGGGCACTAGGTTTTCCATCCGGCTCGTATAAATAGATCGGTCATATACCGCAGGGACATTCGGCTCTCACGTGTGCATGGAAGGCAAATCGGCAGTCAGGCTTTGAGCATCTATCATCATCTTCGGCCCGTGGGTAACCGTGTAGGCGTCTTTGGCCCCCTCATCCGAGGTACCACTTATGGAGACGGGTATACGTTGGAATGATGCTAGATTTCCCAGGACAGCATAGCCCCCTTCTCACTCCTATCCATGAGCACACAGGAGGTCCGCATGAAGCCGCGCTACAGTGAACGCCGCCCGGTCCATGCCACCGCTTCATTCGTAACGGAGGAAGGCGTCGGGTATGGCCGCGTCCAAGAAATCTCGGTGCCAGGGTGTCGGTTGAGGACCCCCGCGTTCCTCGAGGTTGGGCAAACCCTCAATCTGGAGTTTCGCTTCGCAGGGCAGGATGCTCCGCTGCGTGTGCCACTCGCCGTCGTGCGCTGGGTGCAATCGCCCTTTGCGGGTCTGGAATTTATCGGCATGTCTTGGCCCGACCAAGCACGCTTACGTCAATTGGTGAGGAAGCACCGACCTGGCGCAAGGGCTACCGCCCGGGGCTCGGCTAATATCCGAGCCAGCACTGTCACGGGGCACCATTTCTCGTTCTGATATGGCAGCCGACATACCATTCCGCTCAGGGCTCGAGTAGTGGGCCATGCCAGTGAAATTCGTCGATAAGGTCAAAGTCGGCTGGACGACTTTCGTTGAAACTGATGAAGGCCACTATTGCGGTCTTTGATAAGTTCTTCGACGTGCTCTGCTATTTGACGGTTGTCAATGGACGAAGAACGTCAAGGCTCGTCGGCTTCAGACTTGGGAAGGCCGTGCTGTTCAAAGGGATGATGTCTTGTTGTTCTACGCAACCACGTAACCGATCACGGCACGGACATGGCTAACCTCGATGAGAGGTAGCGTGGAATAAAGATGGAGTCAGGACGCAGGTGTTTCATCGGATGGTAGCGCAGGGACAGCCGAGGCGGTGCTACGTTTCTTCGACCCACGATCCCGCGACCCATCTGACCCCGCGATAGATTGGGATCGACTGTCAAAGGTGACTTATTGCCGCTGCTCGGATA
>DAISKX010000448.1:0-4005 GCA_036820725.1 Nitrospiraceae bacterium | reverse complement strand
CCTTCCCGATCAGCGGTTGAAGCGGCAAGAGAATCCCATGTCCCCAAACTGCTTCAACCGGTGAGCCGTACACCGAGGATCTCCCGATAGGCGCTGTCCAATTCGTTCAGCATACGAGAGACCATAAAACGTTTGCGCCGTACGTCCTTGCCAGTTGTGGCGAGATCCGCTCTGAGCGACGCATCCATCGCCAATCTGATTTGCGCTGCGGCAGTGCCAGCGACATCATTCGCGGGAAACAGATAGCCCCATCCTTTCAGGACATCTCGATTTCCGACCACATCGCTGGCGACAATGGGAACCACCTGCTCCATAACCTCGAGCAAGACCAGCGGCAATCCCTCCCACCGCGAAGTCGAGACGTACAGATCAAACCCTCGTATGAGCTGACAGGCGTCCGTGCGTGCTCCGAGAAATACGACTTTCCCGGCCTGTCCGCAGTCCGCCACCCGATCCTGCCAGAGACGCAATTCCTCGCGATCGCCATCACCGATGACCACCCAAACGGCTCTCGGAACTTGTGCCGAGACGGCAGGGATAGAAGCCAACAGCAGGTCCAGGCCTTTGGCATAATCGAACCGGCCGATCCATCCGATCACGAATCGATCAGGTGGGATATTCCACTCGTGGAGCAGGGCCTCGCGCGTCGTGTGGTAACCGGGCTGACCGTTCCCTCCTCTCATCAAACCCGAGATCACGACCAGCGACCGGCGCACAGGGAGATGGTGATTCTGTGCCGTTTCCCGTTCCCCGGGCGACACATAAAGCACCGCATCGAAGAACAGACGAAACAGCAACTCGAAGCACCATGAGGGCACATAACGCCATCCGCGCTTGTGGGCATAGTGGGGTCCGTGCGGCGTATAGATGACAGGGATGCGCACCAGCAGCTTGACCCACACGGCAAAAAAGGCGGCCCCGCGGCCGTGCGCATGGATCGGCGCCGGAGCGCGAAGCAGTTCCTTGATCAGTTGCCATACCGAATACAGACTGGGCCGTCGCATGGGAAGAACCGAGACATCCACACCCATCTTTTGCCAAATCTCGACGAAGGGTTTTTCGTTTGAACAAAAGATCCGCACCTGCTTTCCGGCTTCCTGCTGATGCCGCGCGACCGCCGTGACGTAGGTCGGACCGCCTCCGATGCCGGCCGCCGCTGTCATGTGCAAGATGCGATTCGGCAGCCACGCGGCCAAGGCAAGACCGCTGAGTCCGAGCAGCAATCCAAACAGCATGGTCCAATGCAACAACAGATTATCAGTCAGCATCTCTTCACCCGCGAAACTCACGAGCATGAGGGCCGGCCAAAAGGAAATGAGCGCCCAGCCGATCCCGATGCGGCTGATCGACTCGCGACCTCGAATGGGAATAATGACGCTCTTGACGGCGGTCCAGAACAACCAGACGCAGGCAGCCACCAGCGGAATCAGCGGGACGATGCCGCCCTTGACGAGAATATCGAGAAAGAGGTTATGGGCGGTTTGATAATTCAAATTATATCCCTCATAGGGAAGGCCGATCACTTCTTCGACGAATCGCCGGCGGTCGTATCCGATGCCCAGCAAGACTGTACCCGGATGGTGAACCAGATATCGGACAGCTTGGCCCCAAATCCACACGCGAATCTGAAGGTTTTTGACGGACCGTCTCGTCCGCCCGTCATCCTGCAGCACTGGTGAAACTTCGCCGCTCGCAGTTCGCTCGATTTCCAGCGAACTCGCCACCGTTTCCTCCAGACGGTCGATGGTCGGCAAGGCCGTGCCGAAGGAGCCGCTGAGGAGAAGCACTGGGATTGGCGTCAGTAGAAGCATGACGGCGCACATCATGCGCCGTTGTTTAGTGAGATAGTCTCCCGGATTCAACAGAAGAAGCATCAGAAATACGATTAATGCCGATACCAGCAAGACGAGACTCGAACGCGAGCCGGTTAAGAGAATCCCGCCCACGATGAGAGGACCGAGCACGAAAGCCTGGACGGCGGCATATCGGCGGTTGACGAGTCCGTCCCACCCTCGGAACAATGTGAGACACAGGCTGAATACCAGCACGAAACACAAGTACATGCCGTAGGCTGTGTGGCCCATCGTGTCCGATCTGACTGCGATGCCATCCGGAGTTAGGACCTCGGCCAACATCCCCATAGCGAAAAACTGTGAGGAAGAGTCGACATACACGTTCGAGTATCTGCCCTCTATCGCCTGCCACAGCCTGAACGATGAATAGAGCAGCGTTCCGAAAGCGACCAACGGCACCAGGTAACTGAGTAGCCTAATCACGTGAGCAGGTCTGCGAAGCACCAAAAGCGTGGTCAAAGGAAGAGGGGCCATGTACAGTAACCATTTCACCAGCAGCAACCATCCGGTTCCTTGCAGAGAACCGAGGCGGATCGAGTTCCCCGTGAGGCTGAAGCCAAGACCAGCAACGGATAATCCCAATAACAGCACCGGGATATTCCATGCCTGCCACTCCGCGATATACCATCCTCTTGCGATCGAGGAAAACGTATCTCGGCTTGTCCGACCGACCCAGACCCATGCAGCGATCAACAAGGGGACGAAAGGATGGATCACGAACCCTTCGGCAATGCGGAACTTGAACACGAGAGGAGACAGGAGGAGAAACGCGAGTATCCCAAGCCCGATTACATCAGACCGGGGCATACCGGTTTGGACCGTACTGACCACATCACGCGGGGCACGGTCGGAACCCGTTCGCCATCTATTCATCGCGAAGAACCAGCTCATAGATCCGCTCTAGATCGGCGATATGGCGTTCAAGCGATCGTGGGTTGTTCCAGTATCGGCGATAGGCGGCCGCTCCCAAGCGCCGGACGAGTTGATGATCCTGTAATCGGTCCATCACGGATTGGAGATGCCGGTCATCGCCGCTCCGAAAATACAACCCAGTTTCGCCGTCGATGACGAGGTCGCGAGCCGCGCACGAATCGGCCACCACGGCAGGAATCCCCAGCGCCGCCGCCTCCAAGACCACCAATCCTTCCGTTTCGTGCCACCGGGAAGGAAACACCAAGACCCGCGCGCCTGCAAGCTCCTTCACAACGTCATCGTGAGACAACCATCCCGTAATCGTCGATCTCGGGGCCAACCGCCGGATGTCCGGTAGGCTTTCGCCGTCTCCGACGAATCGAATGTGCCATTGCGTCCGGCCCGCCACGGAAGCCAGGAGATGCGGCCCTTTCTCACGTGACATGCGTCCCGCCATGACATACGCGCTATTGCCAGCAGGATCGGCCGGAACAGAACGGGTGACGTTGATCATGTTCTGCACAGGATGGAAATGGATTCCTGACGGGAGAAACGGCTCCAGGATTCGGCGGCTGAAGTCCGACACGACAATGACATGCTTGATGGCGTCAGGCAGCAATCCCCATCGTCGTTGAATGCTGTGCCGGACGACACGCCACAATTTGTGACCATAGCCGCGCCGATCACAACTTTCCATGACGCAGGACAGAGAGAGTGGCCGCAATCGGCAGATCTCATCTCTGGGGTAATTGTAGAACCCTCCATTCGGACAGGCGGAGACGTAGTCATGAAATGTGCAGACCACCTTAGCTTCCATCGTCAGAGCGGTGCGGACCACGCTGGAGGAGAGGGCCTTGTCCCACCCATGAACATGTACGACAGTTCGCCGCAAGTCCATGCGTTCAAGCATTTTCGCCATCATGCGAGCCGCCTTTACATTCCAAATGCCCTGGACCGCGGCTCTGGTTCGTCGCCGATCATCCCCGATAGCTTGTTGATTGGTGGACACCACCGTCACCGGACTTGCCGCAATCTCAGGACCGACCGGCCCTACTCCCGCAAATACGGTGACCGTGTGCCCCTGCTTTGCCAACCCGGTCGCGCTCGCAAGCGCCACGGCGGCATTGCCCCCGGTCACATGGGCGAAATCGCTGACAATGACGATGTTCACATCTGCTCCATCAACCTGCCCGCATACAACTGCTGCGACGGCTAGAGATCGAGTTGCTCACAGATGGCC
>DAISKX010000447.1:0-4005 GCA_036820725.1 Nitrospiraceae bacterium | reverse complement strand
CTTCGAGCCGCGCGAGCACCCCGTCGTCGATCACGGCGGTCTGTGTAAACCACCTTCCTCCATGGACCACCCGGTGGCCCACCGACTCAATCGGTCGATCCTTCACCCGCTCTATGACCCACCCCACGGCATCCTCGTGCGTATGAATCGTAGAGGACCGTTCAGACGCGACGGCGCGGCCACGCAAGTCCATCGTCACATGATGACCGATCCCTTTGACCGCTCCGGCAAAGACAACCTCTAGGTGTATGGGCAAATACGATGTGCTGCGAACTGGTTCGTACAGGGCAAATTTGAGCGACGAACTGCCTGTATTGAGGGCCAACACTGCCATAGAGCGGTATTTACCCCTTTTTGATTCGGCTTCTAAATGCGACCACGAGAGGCGACAGCATCCCAAATGGAAAGTATCTGTAGTATTATTGAATAGTTATTGAGAGCCTTCACCACGCGGAACGCAGTTTATGAAGAATTTTCCCTTTGACTCGGGAGCCCCACCAGGCAGTACAATACGCCACCCAACCGCACCGGACCATTACTTTTTTTAAGGTGACTTGATGAAACCTCGTGTGATCATTGCTGATGACCATGCACTTGTCGCAGAAGGGGTCACCAAATTGATCGAACGCGAGGTCCAACTCGTAGGATCGGTAGCCGATGGAAGGGCCCTGGTTCAAGCGGTCGAAAAGTTGAATCCGGATCTGGCGTTGGTTGACATCTCCCTCCCTTTGTTGAATGGACTCGACGCATGCCGCCAGATCAAAAAAGCCAACCCCGCAGTGAAGGTCATCATTCTTACCATGCATCTCGAAAAGCATTTCGTCACGGAAGCATTTCGGGCGGGGGTCTCCGGGTATGTCCTGAAACAGTCCGTGACCGATGAATTGATCTTTGCGATTAAGGAAGTACTCAAAGGAAGAACCTATGTGTCACCATTGGTGACGCAGAGTCTGGTCGAACAAGCCCTTCAACCGGCACCTGGCGCTCAGACCGTTGACCAGCAGGCACCGCCCAGTCATCTGAGTTTGAGGCAGCGCGAAGTGCTCCAGCTCGTGGCTGAAGGCAAATCTACGAAAGAAATCGCCTCGACGTTGAATGTCTCCATTAAAACCGTCGAATTTCACAAGACGCGGATTATGAAAGAACTAAAACTACATAGCACGGCGGAATTGACGAAACATGCGATTGCGCTCGGGCTCGTCACTATCAATGAGGCCGTTACTTCGAACGCTCCTCGCTAGCGACAGAAATCGACGCCGGCGGCACTTCAGCCCGCAAATCATGGATCGAGGTGAGGCCTTGTGCGATAGCGTATTTCGTGAGATCTGATGCGGTCTTGAGCCCGAGCTTCTTCGTGATATTAGACTTGTGAAACTCCACCGTCTTCAGCGATACGTTGAGTGACCGCGCAATTTCCTTCGCCGCATACCCGCTCGCCAGAAGCCGCAGCACCTCCACCTGACGATCCGTCAGCCGATTCGTGAACCCCTCAGGGCGCATCCACTGATGCTCCACAATCTCCCTGACCTCCGGCGCAACCTGCGGCGAGACGTACCGTCGGTTTGAAAGGACGATGCGGATCGCGCTTACCAGTTCTGCAGCGGCGCATTGTTTCAACACGTAGCCATTAGCGCCCCGCCTGAAGGCCTCGCTGATATAAACCGGCTCCGTCATCATCGTCACAAAAATGATTTTGACGTTCGGCACCAACTGCTTCAAGCGCTGAGCGGCTTCGAATCCGTTCAAGCCCGGCATCGATACATCTAGGAGCACCACATCAGGAGCAAGGCGGGGCGCCATCTCCAGCAAGGCCTGGCCGCTCTCCCCTGTCCCGACGACCGTGAACTCGGACTCCAACAGTTGCCGCATACCCTCGAGCACAAGAGCATGGTCGTCAATCAGTAAAATACGCGCCGAATGCATGGTGCAAGCCTCTACCCCTCCGGCAACCTTATCGGCTTACCGCAGACTAGTCAACGAAGCCGAAGGGCTCATCAGCCTTAATGCAGCAATTATCTGTGTGAACGTAAGCCGCCCGTCATTCCGATGCTACTAGGGGGACCCCCAGTACTCCTTGCGGTTATGGAGACCTATCATAAGACATGCTTCTAATCCTGGCAGCACGAATGTGTCTGATTCGCCAGCCGGCATCTACTTGGAATCAACGGAAGAGGAGCAATTCGGAGCGCTGGAAGGTGAAATGGAAGTGGTCGGCCGGGTGATGTTACGGCAGCCTGCCATCCTCGGCCCGGATGCCACTCTGGTGGATGCCGCTTACGTCTTGAAGTCTCGTCGTGTTCCGGTCATCGCGTTGTGCGATCACACCGGAGTCGCCGGCTTCGTGACCGAGGGGGATATTGCCGTTAAAGGCACAACCGAGCCACGGACGCACCTCAGGGAGATCATGCAGAAAGTCGTGGCCTTCTGCTTCGAGCAGGATACGCTCGGCAAGGCTGTGCGTCTCATGACCCGACATCGCGTTCACTGGTTGCCGATTCTTGATTCGACGTATTCATTGATCGGTATGGTTTCCGTCGATCGAATAGCCGGCTTCGTAAGTCCGCGCACCACACGATCGCTGCTCCGCGCCCTCCCTGCAAGGTCCTGATGTCCTTCAAAGATGTACTCAAGGGTCATCTCTCCGGATTCCTGGGGATTCTGACAGGGCTGCAGGCAATCGCCCGGCTGTATGACCATTGGAGTTCGCATTGTTATTTTTACTGAATCACACACTTCCGCATGAAAGGAGTCACCCATGGGCCACGATTCTTTTTCAATGAACGTGAAAGCCATTCGCGAACGTGCGCGTCAGCACATTGACGAGGGAGCGAAAACGGCTGGGTACAAAGCCAAGGTCGAAACCGTTCGCACGCTGCTGAATGATGCGCTCGCCACAGAGCTGGTCTGCGTGCTTCGTTATAAACGCCACTACTTTACGGCATCGGGGATCCACTCCGAAAGCGTCAAGACGGAGTTTTTGCAACATGCCGCCGAGGAACAGCAACATGCGGATCAGATCGCCGAGCGTATCGTTCAACTAGGAGGCCAACCCAATTTCTCACCGGACGGAATTCTGACTCGAAGTCATTCGGAGTATGTCGAAGGCAAGGATCTGGAAGACATGATCAAGGAAGATCTTGTGGCCGAACGAGTGGCGATCGACAGCTATCGGGAAATGATTGCCTATATCGGCGACGACGACCCGACCACTAGGCGGATGCTTGAGGAGATCCAGGCAAAGGAAGAAGAACATGCCGAGGATATGGCGAGCTTGCTGAGCAAACACTGAGCGGGAGAGTCATCACATGAGTTACCGAGTTGCCACGCACAAGGTGCGGCCGGGACGTCCCTACCCGCTGGGAGCCACATGGGATGGCGAAGGGGTCAATTTCGCCTTGTTCTCCGAAAACGCCACGGGAGTGGAACTGTGTCTCTTCGATGGTGCGGATCAGGAGAAGGAATCACATCGGATCCGAATGGAGGAACGCACCAATCAGATCTGGCATATCTACCTGCCGGAAGCTCGTCCTGAGCAACTGTATGGGTATCGGGTGCATGGCCCCTACGATCCCGGCGCAGGGCATCGCTTCAATCCGTCGAAGGTGCTCATCGATCCCTACGCCAAGGGAATCACAGGCGACGTGCAATGGTCCGATGCCATGTTCGGCTATCGCATCGGCGATCCCGAGGCAGACCTCTCCTACGACGACCGCAATAATGCCGCCAACGTTCCCAAGTCGGTTGTGATCGAACAGGCGTTTACGTGGGGAGATGACCGCCCGCTACGCCGGCCGTGGAACGAGACCATCATTTATGAAACGCATGTGCGGGGCTTCACCAAGCGGCACCCAGACGTCCCGGAGCATCTGCGAGGCACTTATGCCGGTCTCGCCACCAGGCCGGTGATCGAGCATCTGCAGAACCTCGGCATTACGGCCGTCGAACTGCTTCCCGTCCACGCATTCGTGACAGACAAGCATCTCTTGGATAAGGGGCTCACCAATT